>NZ_VMMQ01000086.1:0-10863 GCF_013277295.1 Streptococcus sp. 477 | reverse complement strand
GGATTAGAAAAGTCAACCTAAATCTTCCTGTTCCTTATGAACCACCTAGAAGAAAAGCGTCGTTAATGATGCATTAAATAACAGTCGAGATGAAAAAATCGTGTGACGCACCAAGGGAGGAGTCTGCCCTTTTGAGGAAATCTAGCGAGGAAAAACGATACTGGAACAGCAGAAAGTAAAACTGGCCTCATGAGGAGGAAGAAAGTGGCTCATGAGGTCAGGGGTTTTGTAAGTTACATCTAGTTGAGAGAGGTATGAATGATTTGGGGTTAAGTCTTATTCTTAGCGGTTATTTATATTGTTTAATAGCGCTGATATTTCATCAATGATGTTTGACTTTGTGATTTTGGTAGTGGTTCAATTTGATTGCTACTATTTTTGATGGTGTGAATGTTCTGACAATGTACCCCAGCTAACTACGAAAGTTTTTGACTCTATATTTTTAATGTGTATTAAAAAATAAATTAACACATATTAATTTTTCTTGACTTAAATTTAAAAAATGATATACTATTTTTATGGAGAGCTAACAATTATATATAAATGTACTACTCTATTTCCTAGATAATACTTAGTAAAACTTTTTATAACAAAGGCTAGCAAAGTTAAAGTTTTCTATCTATTGGAAGTTAAATAAATATGTAAGGAATTAAAATGAAAAAAAGTACAGTATTGTCATTAACCACAGCTGCAGTTATTTTAGCAGCCTATGCCCCTAATGAGGTAGTCTTAGCGGATACATCTAGCTCTGAAGATGCTTTAAATATCTCTGATAAAGAAAAAGTAGTAGTAGATAAGGAAACAGAAAATAAAGAGAAATATGAAGAGATTCATCATGCTATAGAAGCTTCAAAGGATACTGAAGAAAAGAACACAACAATTATTGAGGAAAAAGAAGTTGTTAGTAAAAATCCTGTGATAGACAATAGCACTAGCAATGAAGAAGCAACAAGCAAAGAAGAAAATTCCAATCAATCCCAAGGAGATAAAGCGGACTCGTCTGCAAGTAAAGACTCAGAAAGTCCCAAAAAAGAGGATAGACTTGTCTATATTGCTGAATTTAAAGATGAAGAGTCTAGAGAAAAAGCAATCAAGGGACTATCCAGTCTTAAGAATACAAAAGTTTTATATACTTATGATAGAATTTTTAACGGTAGTGCCATAGAAACAACTCCAGATAACTTGGACAAAATTAAACAAATAGAAGGTATCTCATCGGTTGAAAGGGCACAAAAAGTCCAACCCATGATGAATCATGCCAGAAAGGAAATTGGAGTTGAGGAAGCTATTGATTACCTAAAGGCCATTAATGCTCAATTTGGAAGAAATTTTGATGGCAGAGGTATGGTCATTTCAAATATCGATACGGGGACAGATTATAGGCATAAGGCTATGAGAATCGATGATGATGCCAAAGCCTCAATGAGATTTAAAAAAGAAGACTTAAAAGGAACTGATAAAAATTATTGGTTGAGTGATAAAATTCCTCATGCTTTTAATTATTATAATGGTGGTAAAATTACCGTAGAAAGAGCTGATGATGGAAGTGATTATTTTGATCCCCATGGGATGCATATTGCAGGGATTCTTGCTGGAAATGATACTGAAAAAGACATCAAGAACTTTAATGGCATAGATGGAATTGCACCTAATGCACAGATCTTCTCTTATAAAATGTACTCTGACGCAGGATCTGGGTTCGCAGGGGATGAAACAATGTTTCATGCTATTGAAGATTCCATCAAACACAACGTTGATGTTGTTTCGGTATCATCTGGTTTTACAGGAACAGGTCTTGTAGGTGAGAAATATTGGCAAGCTATTAGAGCATTAAGAAAAGCAGGCATTCCAATGGTTGTCGCTACGGGTAACTATGCGACTTCTGCTTCAAGTTCTTCTTGGGATTTAGTGGCAAATAATCATCTGAAAATGACCGACACTGGAAATGTAACGCGAACAGCAGCACATGAAGATGCGATAGCGGTTGCATCTGCTAAAAATCAAACAGTTGAGTTTGATAAAGTTAACATAGGTGGAGAAAGTTTTAAATACAGAAATATAGGGGCCTTTTTCGATAAGCATAAAATCACAACAAATGAAGATGGTTCAAAAGCTCCTAGTAAATTGAAATTTGTATATATAGGCAAGGGCCAAGACCAAGATTTGATAGGTTTGGATCTTAAGGGCAAAATTGCAGTAATGGATAGAATTTATACAAAGGATTTAAAAAATGCTTTTAAAAAAGCTACGGATAAGGGCGCACGCGCCATTATGGTTGTAAATACTGTCAATTACTACAATAGAGATAATTGGACAGAGCTTCCAGCTATGGGATATGAAGCGGATGAAGGTACTAAAAGTCAAGTGTTTTCAATTTCAGGAGATGATGGTGTAAAGCTATGGAACATGATTAATCCTGATAAAAAGACTGAAGTCAAAAGAAATAATAAAGAAGATTTTAAAGATAAATTGGAGCAATACTATCCAATTGATATGGAAAGTTTTAATTCCAACAAACCGAATGTAGGTGACGAAAAAGAGATTGACTTTAAGTTTGCACCTGACACAGACAAAGAACTCTATAAAGAAGATATCATCGTTCCAGCAGGATCCACATCTTGGGGGCCAAGAGTAGATTTACTTTTAAAACCCGATGTTTCAGCACCTGGTAAAAATATTAAATCCACGCTTAATGTCATTAATGGTAAATCAACTTATGGCTATATGTCAGGAACTAGTATGGCAACTCCAATCGTAGCAGCTTCTACTGTTTTGATTAGACCGAAGTTAAAGGAAATGCTTGAAAGACCTGTATTGAAAAATCTTGAGGGAGATGACAAAATAGACCTTACAAGTCTTACAAAAATTGCTTTACAAAATACTGCGCGACCTATGATGGACGCAACGTCTTGGAAAGAAAAAAGCCAATACTTTGCATCACCTAGACAACAGGGAGCAGGGCTAATTAATGTTGCCAATGCTTTGAGAAATGAAGTTGTAGCGACTTTCAAAAACAAGGATTCTAAAGGTTTGGTAAACTCTTATGGTTCTATTTCTCTTAAAGAAATAAAAGGAGAAGAAAAATATTTTACAGTTAAGCTTCACAATACATCAGACAGACCTTTGACCTTTAAAGTTTCAGCATCAGCGATAACTACAGATTCTCTAACTGACAGATTAAAACTGGATGAAACATATAAAGATGAAAAATCTCCAGATGGGAAGCAAATTGTTCCAGAAATCCATCCAGAAAAAATCAAAGGAGCAAATATCACATTTGAGCATGATACTTTCACTATAGGCGCAAATTCTAGCTTTGATTTGAATGCGGTTATAAATGTTGGAGAGGCTAAAGACAAAAATAAATTTGTAGAATCATTTATTCATTTTGAGTCAGTGGAAGAAATGGAAGCTCTAAACTCTAACGGGAAGAAAATAAACTTCCAACCTTCTTTGTCGATGCCTCTAATGGGATTTGCTGGGAATTGGAACCACGAACCAATCCTTGATAAATGGGCCTGGGAAGAGGGTTCAAAATCAAAAACAATGGAAGGTTATGATGATGATGGTAAACCGAAAATTCCTGGAACCTTGAACAAGGGTATTGGTGGAGAACATGGTATAGATAAATTTAATCCAGCAGCTATTATTCAAAACAGAAAAGATAAAAATATTACATCACTAGACCAAGACCCAGACTTATTTGCCTTTAACAACCAAGGTATTCATGCAGAATCCACTAGTGGATCTAATGTTGCTAGGGTATATCCACTTGACTCAAAGGGAGAACCACAAAGTGTTTCACTAGAAAGAGGATTAACACCTTCTCCACTTGTATTAAGAAGTGCAGAAGAAGGATTGATTTCAATAGTAAATACAAATAAAGAGGGAGAAAATCAAAGAGACTTAAAAGTCATTTCGAGAGAACACTTTATTAGAGGAATTTTAAATTCTAAAAGCAATGATGCAAAGGGAATCAAATCATCTAAACTAAAAGTTTGGGGTGATTTGAAGTGGGATGGACTCATCTATAACCCTAGAGGTAGAGAAGAAAATGAACCAGAAAGTAAGGATAACCAAGATCCAGCTACTAGGATAAGAGGACAATTTGAATCAATAGCTGAGGGTCAATACTTCTACAAATTCAAATATAGATTAACCAAGGATTATCCATGGCAAGTTTCTTATATACCAGTAAAAATTGATAATACAGCTCCAAAAATTATTTCAATTGATTTTTCTAATCCAGATAAAATTAAATTGATCGCAAAAGATACCTACCACAAGGTAAAGGATGAGTACAAACACGAAACCTTGTTTGCTAGAGACCAAAAAGAACATCCTGAGAAATTTGAAGAAGTAGCCAACGAAGTATGGTACGCAGGTGCAGCTCTTGTCGATAAGTATGGAGATGTTGAGAAAAGTCTTGATGTAACTTACGCCGGAGAGGGTGAGGGAAGAAATAGGAAGCTTGATAAAGATGGAAATACTATCTACGAAATTAGCGGAGCAGGAGATTTAAGAGGAAAAATCATCGAAGTAATCGCCCTAGATGGTGCAAGCAACTTCACCAAAATCCATAGAATTAAATTTGATGACCAAGCTGATGAAAAAGGAATGATTTCTTATTACCTAGTAGATCCTGACAAAGATGCTTCTAAATATGAAAAACTAGGTGAAATTTCTGAAGAAAAACTCAAAAATGCAAAGAGCCCAGAGGAAAATACCAATAATAATCAAGCTAAGGATGAAGATTCAAAACCAGCTGAAGAAAGTTCAGTTGAGGGAGAAGCTAGCCTTGAAATAAATAAAACTATTTCAACAATTAGAGACTTTGAAAATAAAGACCTAAAGAAACTCATTAAAAAGAAATATAGGGAAGAAGAGGACTTTGTAAATGGTGGTACAAGAACAGTAGAGCTTGATTATCAATATGACGATGAAGGAAATATAACTGCCTATGAAGATAAGAGTGCTCTAGAATATGAAACTGAGAAACTTGATGATGTTAAATCAAAACTTGGTGGAGTATTAAGCCCATCAAAGGATGGACATTTTGAAATTCTTGGAAAAGTAAGTAATGTATCCAAAAATGCTAAGGCTTACTATGGCAATGGCTTCAAATTAATAGAAATTAAGGCAAGTAAATACGACCCACAAACTAAAACTCTAACCTTTGACTTATTTGCAAATACAAATGATGTAGTCGATGGTCTATCCTTTACGGGTGATATGAATATCCTTGTAAAAGATAAGGGTAAAACAAAAGCTAAAACTAAAATTAGAATGCCTGAAAAAAATAGGGAAACTAAAACAGAATATCCCTATGCATCAAGTTATGGGAATGTAATAGAATTAGGAGAAGGTGATCTTTCAAAAAACAAACCAAACAATTTAACTGAAATGGAATCTGGTAAAATCTATTCTGATTCAGAAAAACAACAATATCTATTAAAGGATAATATCATTCTGAGAAAAGGCTATGCACTAAAAGTGACTACCTATAATCCTGGAAAAACGGATATGTTAGCAGGAAATGGAGTCTATAGCAAGGAAGATATAGCAAAAATACAAAAGGCCAATCCTAATCTAAGAGTCCTTTCAGAAACAACAATTTATGCTGATAGTAGAAATGTTAAAGATGGAAGAAGCACTCAATCAGTATTAATGTCGGCTTTGGACGGCTTTAACATTGTAAGATATCAAGTGTTTACCTTTAACATGAATGATAAAGGGGAAGCAATCGATAAAGATGGAAATCTTGTGACAGATTCCTCTAAACTTGTATTATTTGGTAAAGATAATAAAGAGTATCATGGGGAGGAATATTCTAATGTAGAAGCTATAAAAGAAGATGGCTCCATGTTATTTATTGATACCAAACCAGTAAACCTTTCAATGGATAAGAACTACTTTAATCCATCTAAATCTAATAAAATTTATGTACGAAATCCAGAATTTTATTTAAGAGGTAAGATTTCTGATAAGGGTGGTTTTAACTGGGAATTGAGAGTTAATGAATCGGTTGTAGATAATTATTTAATCTACGGAGATTTACACATTGATAACACTAGAGATTTTAACGTTAAGCTTAATGTTAAAGACGGTGACATCATGGACTGGGGGATGAAAGATTATAAAGCAAACGGATTTCCAGATAAGGTAACAGATATGGATGGAAATGTTTATCTGCAAACTGGCTATAGCAATTTGAATGCGAAAGCGGTTGGAGTACACTATCAATTTTTATATGATAATGTTAAACCAGAAGTAAACATTGATCCCAAGGGAAATACTAGTATCGAATATGCTGATGGAAAATCTGTAGTCTTTAACATCAATGATAAAAGAAATAATGGATTCGATGGTGAGATTCAAGAACAACATATTTATGTAAATGGAAAAGAATATACATCATTTGATGATATTAAACAACTAACAGATAAGACACTAAATATTAAGATTCTTGTAAAAGATTTCGCAAGAAATACAACCGTAAAAGAATTTATTTTAAATAAAGATACGGGAGAGGTGAGCGAACTAAAACCTCATAGGGTGACTGTGACCATTCAAAATGGAAAAGAAATGAGTTCAACGATAGTGTCGGAAGAAGATTTCATTTTACCTGTTTATAAGGGTGAATTAGAAAAAGGATATCAATTTGATGGCTGGGAAATTTCTGGTGTCGAAGGCAAAAAAGATGCTGGTTATATTATTAATCTATCAAAAGATACCCTTATAAAACCTGTATTCAAGAAAATAGAGGAGAAAAAGGAAGAGGAAAATAAACCTACTTTTGATGTATCCAAAAAGAAAGATAAGGTGCAAGCAAATCATAATCAATTAGATGAAAGTCACAGAAAAGAGGATTTACAAAGAGAAGATCATTCACACAAATTTGATTCAACTAAAGATGTCAAAACTACAGTTCCTGTACAAGTAAATTATAGTCAATTAGATGAAAGTCAAAGATCTGATTCAACTAAGGATGTTACAGCTCCAGTTCCTGATAAAAATGATAAAAACTTTGAAAATGAGAAGGAAGTTTATCTTAATGAACCAGAGAACATAGCTAATAAAGATACCAATATTGATAGTAAATCAACTACTAACAATGATAGGTTACCAAAAACCGGAACAGTTAGCGAAGTCTTCACGTCATTGGTTGCCGGAATAATGTTTACCTTAGGTGCATTTCTTGGATTAAAGAAAAAAGATTAAGATTAAGACAAAAGCTATAGATGAAAAAATGGTTTATGTACTGAGATGGTGTGATGATGAAACAGTTTTGTGAAAATAGCTATTTATAACTCAATTATTTAGTTTACTTTACTATTGATACTCTTTTTGGATTTATTAATAGACTTAGTTTAGAAAACTAATGAATTGATTGAAAGGGTTAGTATTGACAAATATTGATTAGCAAATAGAGTCTTTCAAAATTTAAAGGCTAATAGAGGTGATGAGACAATTTCAAGGAATTAAGTAGCGTTTGGTTGCTTAATTCCTTTTCATTTGGGAGGTAGTTTTTCACGGCTTCCTTATTTTATCGCCATTATTTAACCACTTAGACCGATATAGAGACCAGATAGGCAAACGAACTTGTTCTTGAGAAACTCCTCTGCTATAATGATTTTTGTAAGGGACGTGAGGCATCACTATCAGAGAACTCAAGTTCCTAAAAAAGAAATCGGAGATAAAGAAATGAAAAAATTATTGGGAATTGTCTTTTTATTAGCAGCAGTGACAGTAGTGTATTTTGGTTCTGTTGGCTGGCCAAGTTTAGATGTCAACCTCTGGTCTTTGATTCCGGTGGGTCTGTTCCTCTTTTTCACTCTAGAGAATCTTTTGAAAAAGGATTACAAGGCTAGTCTGATGTGTTTGATTATTGCCTTTATCATTGCGAATGCAATTTTGGACCTGTTGCCAATTTCAAGTGGCTTGGTGATTGGAGCAGGCGTCCTAGCTTGTGTAGGGATTGGCTATCTATTTCCTGATAAAGAAGGAAAATAATACTCTTCGAAAATCTCTTCAAACCACGTCAACGTCGGCTTGTCGTAGATATGGTTACTGACTTGGTCAGTTCTATCCACAACCTCAAAACGGTGTTTTGAGCAGTCTGTGCCTAGCTTTCTAGTTTGCTCTTTGATTTTCATTGAGTATTAGAACAGAAAAATACTTGGAATATTTGTTTGTTTATTTTTATATAACAAACTATAAACACAACAAAAGTATAAAAAAAGACAAAAATCAACAGAAAACTATTGACAACGATTACATATAGTGTTATACTTATAGCATAAAGTTAATGGAAAGAAGGGAAAACCTTATGGGATTAGATCATTTCTTTGACAAAAACCTTGTGTTTTGCTTAGAAGCGGATAATCAAGAACATCTCTTTGATCAGGTTGCTACTTTATTGGAGGAACGAGAAATCGTGACTCCAACTTATCGTGAAGCCTTGATCACGCGTGAAAAGTCATTTCCAACTGGCTTAGATATGGAATTTTTGGGTAAGGATTTGCCGAATGTGGCTATTCCTCATACAGATATTGTTCATAATCTAGCTGAGAAAGTGGTGGTTGTTCGATTAGAAAAACCAGTAACTTTTCACAATATGATAGCTCCTGATAAGGAAGTAGAAGTATCCTTGCTCTTCTTTATCATCAATAACTCAAGTTCAAGTCAAACAAATATTCTGGCTCAGTTGATGGACTTTTTCACAGGAAATGGACATCTTGAAGACCTATCAAAAATTTCCGAACCAGAAAAACTTTATGCTTACATTGCTGAAGCAATCGCTTAATCTTGTCTATTAAAAATATTAAATCGGAGGAAATCCATATGATTAAAATTCTTGCTGCCTGCGGTGCAGGTGTTAACTCAAGCCACCAAATTAAAAGTGCTCTTGAAGAAGAACTTTCAAACCGTGGTTACGATGTTCACTGTGATGCAGTCATGGTCAAAGATGTTAACGAAGACCTTATCAAGGGTTATGACATCTTCACACCAATCGCTGCGACAGATCTTGGTTTTGACCCAGGTATTCCAGTTATCGAAGCTGGACCAATCTTATTCCGTATCCCTGCAATGAGTGCTCCAGTATTTGACAATATTGAAGCAGCTATCAAAGAACACGGATTAAGCTAATTATCAATTTGTTAACATTCATATAACATAAAAAAGGGAGGAACTGTTATGGATGCAATCTTTGACCTAATCGGAAAGGTTTTCAATCCCATCTTAGAAATGGGTGGACCTGTCATCATGTTAATTATTTTGACAGTATTGGCTTTACTTTTTGGAGTGAAATTCTCCAAAGCGCTTGAAGGTGGTATCAAACTTGCCATCGCTCTTACAGGTATCGGTGCTATCATCGGTATGCTAAATGGTGCTTTCTCAGCATCACTTGCAAAATTCGTTGAAAACACTGGTATCCAATTGAGTATTACCGACGTTGGTTGGGCACCACTCGCAACAATCACTTGGGGATCTGCTTGGACACTTTACTTCTTGCTCATCATGTTGATTGTCAACGTAGTGATGCTTGCTATGAAGAAAACCGATACACTTGATGTCGATATCTTTGATATCTGGCACTTGTCTATCACAGGTCTCTTGATTAAATGGTATGCTGATAACAATGGTGTGAGTCAAGGGGTTTCGCTCTTTATTGCTACAGCAGCTATCGTCCTTGTTGGTGTGTTGAAAATTATCAACTCTGACTTGATGAAACCTACATTTGATGACCTTCTTAACGCTCCAAGTTCATCACCAATGACATCAACTCACATGAACTACATGATGAACCCAGTTATCATGGTTTTGGATAAGATTTTTGAAAAATTCTTCCCAGGCCTTGATAAATATGACTTTGATGCTGCTAAATTGAACAAGAAAATCGGTTTCTGGGGATCTAAATTCTTCATCGGTTTCATCCTTGGTATCGTTATCGGTATTATGGGAACTCCACATCCAATTGCAGGTGTTGCAGATGCAGATAAATGGCGTCTTGTTATCAAAGGATGGTTGTCTCTTGGTTTGACTGCCGGTGTATCTTTGGAACTCTTCTCACTTATCGGTTCATGGTTCATCGCAGCCGTAGAACCACTATCACAAGGTATTACAAACGTTGCTACTAAACGTCTTCAAGGACGTAAATTCAATATCGGTCTTGACTGGCCATTCATCGCTGGTCGTGCTGAAATCTGGGCTTGTGCCAACGTACTTGCACCAATCATGTTGATTGAAGCAGTGCTTCTTTCAAAAGTTGGAAATGGTATCTTGCCACTTGCAGGTATCATCGCTATGGGTGTTACTCCAGCTCTCTTGGTTGTAACGCGTGGTAAATTGCTCCGTATGATTATCTTCGGAACACTCTTGTTGCCACTCTTCCTTCTTTCAGGTACACTTATTGCGCCATTTGCAACAGAACTTGCTAAAGGTGTAGGTGCCTTCCCAGAAGGTGTGAGCCAAACTCAATTGATTACTCACTCTACTCTTGAAGGACCAATCGAAAAACTTCTTGGTTGGACAATTGGTAACACTACAACTGGTGATATCAAAGCAATTCTTGGTGCAGTAGTCTTCCTTGTATTCTATATCGGTATCTTTGCTTGGTACAGAAAACAAATGATTAAACGTAACGAAGAGTACGCAGCAAAAGCAAAATAATGCGCTCCTATAAAATGTAAATTGTTGAAACTAGGTTGTCATACTGTTTAGGAGTGACAGCCTAGGTTTTTTATAAACTATCAAGAAATCGGAGAAAATAATGGTAATTGAATTATACTCAATGAAAATCAAAGAGCAAACTAGGAAGCTAGCCGCAGGTTGCTCAAAACACAGTTTTGAGGTTGTAGA
>NZ_VMMQ01000085.1:0-6755 GCF_013277295.1 Streptococcus sp. 477 | reverse complement strand
TTACTTATCTATTCGAAAAGGAAGTCAAAAAAATAAGAATATCAGAAAATTTTCCGACATTCTTATTGATAAATTTGTAAGTCTATTAAAACTATTCTACCTTGTAAAAAAATCCCTCGGTACTACCATTGATAAGTTGGTGTCCAAACCATAAGCGGTCTTGTGTAATATCAGACGAGTCAGTATAGCCATTATCTGAAGAAGAGGTGACAGACATGGTTATAGGGATTCCTGCTGGTAAAAAGGCAATAGCTGCACCAGCACCTCCATCTTTAGAAACAGAACTTGCCTTGAGATAGTGGTCAATTTCCTTAGCATGTTCAATTGAAATCTTGGAATGATCACTTACTAAACCATTTTTGTCGAAAGTAAATTCAATACCTGTACGATTCCTCCAAGTGCCTGCGACACTAGAAAAATCTCCATTTTGAATTGCAGTAATATCCATCCCTTTACTTTCTGACGGAAGGCTTGTTTCTCCATTTATAAGACTTGTGACAGATTTCCAAAAGAAAGATCTTATGTCAAGGGAAGGTGGTTTTGTCCCCAGTCCCTCTTCTGTATCTGATTCAATGACTAGTTCTAACCGTGTTCCATCCTGATTCAACTTGTATAGTTTAAGTTGGATTTGATTAGTAGATACTCGGGTAGATAATTGAAAATAACCATTTTCTAAAGGATTAAAATGTACTCGCTCTCCAATAAAGTCCAGATTGTTTTCTGCATTGGTCAGTCGAATAACTTCACCATTTTTAAGAGTTCGAATATCTAATAAATCGTAATAGTTAGAATCCATTTTTAGGGCAATCAAAAGTTCGTCCGTACCGTCTTGGTCTAAATCATACAAGCTATACTGTAATCCAGAATATTCTTTAGGATAAGTGTTTTTTAAGTTTGCTTTTGAATTGATCTCTGTATGTGAAGTTGACGAACCATCTAATACTTTGGCATATTCTTTAAGAACAGGATTATATAGGGTGTAATCAGGTTTCTTCTCTTCCGATGTAGAAGAAGTTGAACTAGTACTTGAAGCAATTGCTTCAGAACTTGTTGCAGAAGTGTTTTCACTCTGATGTTGGCAAGCCGTTAAAATAGAGATAGCTAATATACTAATACTGAATAGAAATAATTTTTTCATATGTTTAATCTTACAATTTGAAATTGTTTTTATACCCACTCACCGTTGTAATTGACACGGTAGCCATCAGGTGTAGTTGTATTGATTGCGAGTACACCAGAGCTATAGGCATAGTACCATTTGCCAGAAACTGTAAACCAGCCTGTTTTCATAGCACCTGAGCCGTCGAGATAGTACCACGTGCCGTTGTCTTTTACCCAGCCAGTTTGCATCCAACCAGAGTTATCAAAACGATACCAAACACCATTGATTTTTTCCCAGTCATTAGTTGTATAAGTGCCATCTTCGTGTTTATACCACCAGCGACCATTCGAATACATCCAAGTAGATTTAGACTGATGGGTCGTCATGGTTGTATCCGTGTTAGAATAGTTTCCAGATGACGAACTTGTAGAAGTTGACGAGCTAGATGAATTCGAACCTGATTGAGTAGTCGTGTTAATATTTGAATTTCTCGAAGGATTTCCGATAGTCACCTCTTTTCTAACTTTAAAGACACGTTTTCTTGTATCAGTTAAGTGATCATAAGGTGAACCAGCTTCCCCAGACATCTCCAAAATATATGTTCCAGCAGGAAACTGTTTTGAAACAAAAATATCACCTTTAAATTTATTGCTATAAATTAAGGGGAGTAGAAATTGGTCACTAACGTCTTTAGTTAAACCACTAAAAATTACCGCATTATGACTTTGATATACAACTTTTCCACTATCCTTATCAATTAAAGTAATATTTCCTTTGGCGGCTTTATCTCCCCCGTGTTGTAGTGGCTCTGAAATTTTTCCTTCGAAGCTAAGTCCAAAATAATCAATTTCAACCTTTGTAATTGTTGCTTCTATTTGTTTTTCAGTACTCGTATTCGAGATAGTATTTGCTTGATTATTTGATAAGACTTCTAGTTTGGTTACATAAGTGTAAAAAGGACCACCTTTCCCAGATTTTCTCTGACATCAGCAGTTAACTTATAGCGAGTACCATTTAGCTCAAACTTCATGGTATAGATACCATAGTCTGTTGCTTTAAAGACAATTGTTTTACCGTTGAATGTGGCGATACCATTGGATTCAAAACTTGCAAATTGCTTAGAAAATTCTTGTCTATAAGCTTTGTCTACATAATCAACCGTTATAAATTCACTATTACCTTTAGAAAATGCTCCGAGTTGTGCTTTTCTTTTTTCTACAAGCGTCACATCTGTTGCGACTAAATCTGTATCACGATAACCAATAGCAGGGACTTCAACATAAGCATTGGCTGCTGGAGACCATACTTTGACCATTGGAATGTCTGCAGCATTGACACTTGAAATTGTAGCTCCTGTTGCTACAAGTGATAAAACTGCTGTAGTCGTTAAAACGATTTTTTTCATAATTTTTGTATTCCTTTTCTTTTTATCTATTTTTTATAATCTTATCCTATACCCACTCACCGTTGGCATTGACACGATAACCGTCAGGTGTAGTCGTATTGATTGCTAGTGCACCAGAGCTATAGGCATAGTACCATTTACCAGAAACTGTAAACCAGCCTGTTTTCATAGCGCCTGAACCGTCGAGATAGTACCAAGCCTTACCGTCTTTCAACCAACCTGTCTGCATCCAGCCTGAACTATCGAAGTGATACCAGATATTATCTAATTTTGCCCACTGATTGTAAGGGTAAGACCCATCAAGTTGCATAAACCACCAACGAGAGCCCGATTGTTGCCAAAAACCCATACCCCTACCAATATCTTGCATTTGAAAAAAGAAACCTGGTTTATTAGTCCCGTTAGACTTACCTTGTTTTGTTTTCTTACTGGTATGAGTTCCGATTGCCTTCAAGTCTTTGTCAAAAAGATTCGCCTTAGTCGCAAATGTTTGAATCTGAGAAGAATTTGCTTCTGTATATTGAATGGCCTTTCCATAACCACCAGCTAATTCTTCAGAGCCACCAGATGATGTTCCGAAACTTTGTGCAACGGTAATCCATCCATTTTGAGTGACAGGGTTTTCAAAGGCTGCCAAACCCATATAGGTCAATTCTGAATTGATTAAGGATTCGTAGTGTCCAGTTTGACCAGATACACTTGCCCCACTACGAGATTTGACGTAATCTGCTTTTTCGTCATACCATTGATTAATAGCTGTCATAAATCCATCATAGTTCCAAGCTAAGTTTTCGGCTAGTGAAAAATTCCCTGAAGGCCAGGCACTCCAAATATCTTTATTAGATAAACGTTTATGATGCCTAGTTACAGAAGCTTCTGCTGCCCGAACGAAGGCTGTTTTTTCTAGCGCAGTTGACCATTTGATAGGAACATAGCTAGTAACTAGACCTTCGTCTGCTGCCTCTTTTCGAATGGCATTGATACGGTCTAAGATAGCCTGTTTATCTGGCGTTAAGAAAGTCCCTTCAATCCCAACCAGAGTAGTACCAGAAGAAGTACTAGTAACCTCAGAGTTTAAGATATTGTAGGATTGACCATTGATTGCTTGAGTGGAAACCAGCCTATCATTAGCAGCTACTGATTGTGATGTAACAATTCCTACCCCAAGAAGTGATAGAGCTGAAATCGTTGCAAGTGTGAACTTTTTAGCTTTGGTGTCCATTTCGTGTCCCCCTATTTTTATTTATTGTAAAGTAATCAGTTTGTCCTAAAACCTAGACTTTTTTGGACAAACTTGATAAAATGGAAGTGTAATAATAATCGGTCAAAATGCTTGATTTTAGAACCTTTTTTTCTAACGAAAACGGCTCTAGAATAGAGTGTATTTCCTGTCAAAAAATCCTAGGTTTTTTGACAGGAACTATGAATTTTTTATCCAATTATGAAAGGTGCTTTTTGATACTCCTAAGATGTCTGCACCTTCTCGTAAGGTTATTTCTTTTTTCTTATATTGAGCTATCACATCAGGGAAATTATTCGGGACAACCAATTTTGGTCTACCGAATTTCTTCCCTTTTTTCTGTGCTTCCCGTATTCCTTCCATTTGTCTTTGTTTGATTTGTTCTCTTTCAAACTGTGCCACATAAGATAGGACTTGTAAAACGATATCGGAGATTAGTTTTCCTGTGATATTATCATTGCTATTCTTTGTATTTAATAAGGGGAAATCTAAAACAGTTATATTTACTTTCTTTTTCTTAGTAATCGATTGCCATTGTTCTAAAATTTCATCATAGTTTCTTCCCAACCTATCAATTGATTTAATAACCAATTCATCATTTTCTTTCAAGGTAGTTAATAATTTTTGATATTCCATTCTGTCAAAATCTTTTCCTGAAACGTAATCAATAAAAATATTCTCTTTTGATAATTTGTTTTCTACCAATGCTGAAAATTGCCTATCAATATTTTGTTCTCTTGTAGATACTCGAACATAACCGTAACGCATAAAAACTCTCCTTTTACACTTATTGTAAAATATAAAAAAGGGCAAAATGCCCTCAAGGAGTAGTGTATTCAATTTCTAGCAATTATATATTAGTTCAAACTGGTTCATCAAGCCTTAAAAGTATGTAAAAAATCACAAACTAAGACCTCCTTCATTCCTTTTCTTCAACTTTCCTAATTTCTATACCTATTTTTTATCAAAAATACATGTAAAACTCCAAATGATGCAAATAGACACTTCAACTGCACTTTTTAGCAAAAAATAGGCAGAACAAACGTCCTACCTACTAAAAATATGCTATTTTGAAAGGAAATTGATTTTTTACTGACACCCTAGGCAAGCTTGGGACAAATAAATCATTGATAGCAACATTTACGACATCCTATTTAAAGTTACTTCAATTTCTAATGTCCCCGCTATTTATAAGCCACCTCTGGTATGATCTATTCATAGTCAGAATAGATAACACCGTTCTAAATTACGATTCATAGTTACTCCTTTTTTGATTCGCTACTGCAAGATTCCTATTTACCTGATAAGAGGAGAGATGGTCCTCTTTACATGTGCAAGATAATTTTGAATCAGATTCATCATTTATCGTTTTGATTATTTTTTGACAAATTTTTCTGTTTTCTTCTCCGAAGACTTTAAAAATTTTTTTCTAATTAGATCATCCATATAGGGACCAAATATACCAACTACTAAACCAATAATAAAACTTTTAAAATCCATAATTACCACCAACATGTCGCTGCATAGGCCACACCTCCAAATATAGCTCCTCCCGCAGCACCAGTTGCTGCACCTTGCCATGTTCCTGTTTTAATTCCTAGCTGAAGACCTCGTGCTGCTCCTCCTCCAACACCTGCTTTGGCAAAATCTCCCCAATTGCATCCGCCACCTTCAAGGCAAGCAAGTATCTCAGTATCCATAATTTCAAATTGTGACATCGTTTTTGTATTCATAACGAATGCCTCCTTTTTTATTTTAATGCTTGTCTTGTTGCAAACTTGACAAGTTTGGTATAGCAGTGTTTATTAAATTGTTTCATCCAAATCTTGAATTACTGAAATAATCATTCCCTGTATTCCTCTTATTTATCTATTCGAAAACGAATTCAAAAATATAATATATGATATTCATTTTAATAAACTATATTAATAAAATGCATTGTAAACATTTCGCCCAAATGATCTACCAGCATTATAGATACCACCGAAAAATCTTCCCGTACTATCAATCACTTTGTGGACATCGATGTTAATATTACCTCTCCATGACACTCGACCACCCTCTACTGTTGCCAAATCTTTTTCTGTAAGACTTGTAAATTTTTCTTCAATTTTTATCATATTCATTATGTCTGTTCCTCTTTATCTATAATTTTTTATTGAAACAAATAATTGTAAATTGTTTCGCCAAACTTCTGCCCCGCCCAATAAACCGATCCTAAAAGTAATGTCCCTAAAGCATAAATCCCAACTACTCCAACTATGAAAATGAATACTTTCACAGGAATTGACTGCAAACTGTAAAAATTCTCTACCCTAGTAATCCAACTTTCTATTATGCGTTCCATCAGCGCTCTTCCTTCCCTGTTAACGTCCACGACGCTTAGCATGTGCTCCTGAAGCACCATCTACCGCACCCAATAAAAATGTTCCTGCAATTGCGACTCCTCCAACTACTACCAGACCAAATAGCAAGCCTCCTTCTACATCGGCCAATTCCTCATGACTCATTACATGAAAATTATTTTCCATATTTTTAATTTGTTCCATCTTATTCTCCTTTTTTGATTCTTAACAATTGAAAAAGGTAGTTATTTGTATTTCCTTTTTCATATATTCTGTTCATTGTTGTAGGTAAGCTTCACTCTCTAAATATTATCTTAGAATCCAAATAACGCACGACGTAAAATGAACCCCACCATTAAACCATGTTGGTAACTTGCCTCACTACCACCCACCAGCAAGGCTAAGTCGCTTTCCTTTAATACTTCAATAGTATACTTATCATTCATTTCATTCATTTCATTCATCTCTTATCCTCCTAAAAACCAAAACCTCTACGAAATCCAATGTACCAATCTACAAGGGTCTTCGTCCAATTTTCTCCACCTTGAATATCGGTCAATTCTTCCGAAGTTAGCTCAACAAATCCGTAATAATGTTCTTTCATTATTTTATTCCTTTCTTTTTCTTCTCACTTATCTATTCGAAAAAAATTTCAAAAATGTA
>NZ_VMMQ01000084.1:0-34878 GCF_013277295.1 Streptococcus sp. 477 | reverse complement strand
TGCTTAATTTCATTATAAAATTTTTAGTTCAAAATAGTAAGTTAAAGAAACAAATAATTCTTTATGGTAATAATAAGAAAAAAAGTTCAAAATGCAATAAAAACACTTGGCTAAATAAAATATATCTGTTAGAATAAAAACAAGGAAAAAGAAAGGGGTTTCATTGCATGAGAAAAAAACGTGGAATTAAAAAATTAGTTACATTTGCATTGCTAGGTGTTTTTATGTTTAGTAATACAATTCCTTACCAACAGTTTATTCAGAAGAATAGACAATTGGAGATTCGAGTGCAATCACAAAAGAAGTCCAATGGTCTTGATGTTGGGAAGGCAGATTAAAGAATAATGGAATAGAATTAGTCTCTAGTATATTCGCTTTTATTATTCATTAAAAATTGTAGGGGCAAGTTTGAAAAAATAAAAGTTAGTTGATTGATTACTTCTCTAAATTTTGGGCACACTAAAAAGAGGTCTTGATACCCAACCTTTAAAATTAAAGCACCTTGAATCCGTGCTGTTGTGCAAAACGAACGGCATCTTGGACAGACATTGTCTTATCTGAATTTCTTATTTCTGTAAGACCTTGTAATCTTGGATTATAACTCTCCTGTTTTAAAAGTACGTGGTAGATGGCAACCAATAATCTGCGACAGATAGCGATGATAGCTTTTCGATGCCATATAAATAATTTTTAACATGAGGGGGCTCCCTTCATAAAATTTGAGTCTGCCTATCCCTTGACTATTCTTTCCTTTCACAAACGAGTCGCTTATTCAATTATAAGTTTACGTGCTCTTAGTCACAGTTCTTGTGCTTGATGGAAAGAATGACACCTATAAAAATGCGAGGTAGTGGCTGTACCACTCACTTATTCACCTCCCCGTGATTTGTAGTAGTGATAGGCTTTCTCACTGTTATTATAAAACAAAGAGCACAACACTTTTTCATTCTGTGTTGTGCCTTGAGTGAAACGAAAGGAATGAATTATAAAAATGAAGAAAACATTTTATCGCAAATTCGGTATTTCAATTATTGCTAGTACTTTATTAGCTAGTCAGCTACCGACAGTATCTGCGTTGACTGTTATTTCAAGTACAGGCGAGGAGTATGAGGTAAGTGAAACATTACAAGAGGATCCAGGAACTAATAATTTTTCACTTCCCGATGTTTCACCGACTTATGGTCAATATTATACAAATCAGTCAGAAGTCATTATTGGCAAAAATGATTTAGTTAAGGTAAAAAATACTTTACAATATCCTTACTCTACATCAGCTTATGTAAAAGCAACATTCAAATTTAAAAATGCCGATTCAGTAGAAATAGGTACAGGTAGAGGAAGTGCTTCCTTTATCAAAGACAATGTTTTGATTACAGCAGCTCATGTCGTTTATGACCGTGAATCCAAAACAGAAGCGACTGAAGTAGAGATTATGCCTGCGGCTACTCCAGATAGTAATCCATTTGGTGAAATAAAAGTCAAAGAAGTTCGTTATTTAAAAGAATTTCGAAATACTGATCCAGATGAGCTTACTACCTATGACTTAGCAGTTTTAATTTTGGAAGAACCGATTGGCGCTCAATTGGGGACGTTAGGACTTCCAAATAATTTAGAAAATACTAAAAATCTAGATGTAACAGTTACGGGATATTCTGCTGTTAATAAGGATATTAAGCAGATGTATACTGATACAAAAACGATACTTCAAGATACAAATGATTTTTTATTCTATCAAGTAGATACTTTGCGTGGTGCAAGCGGTTCAGCAGTATATGATTCTACCAATAGGGTTGTCGGAGTTCATACCAATGGGAGTGAGGCAGAACAAATGAATTATGCTGTCAAGTTAAATGAGAAGGCTCTATCTTTCATCTACTCTGTTATTCGAGGGCATTCTATTGATGGTTGGAAATTGATTGGTGGTACTTGGTACTATTATAAGAACAGTACGAAACAAACAGGTTGGCAAAAGATAAATGACACTTGGTACTATCTAGACGCCTCCGGTAAGATGCTCACAGATTGGCAAAAAGTAAATGGGAAATGGTATTATCTGGAAACCTCTGGTTCAATGGCAACAGGTTGGAAATATATACGAGGCAGATGGTATTACTTAGATAATAAAAATGGAGACATGAAAACCGGTTGGATAAAAGTGGGAGGAAATTGGTATTATCTCAATTCAAGTGGAGCAATGGTTACAGGTAGCCAAACTATTGATGGTAAAGTTTATAATTTCGCTTCATCTGGTGAATGGATTTAATATTGGAGGTATATATAAATGAAACTTTTGAAAAAAACTATGCAAGCTGGACTAACAGTAATTTTCTTTGGTTTGCTAGCTACGAATACAGTATTTGCAGATAACTCTGAAGGATGGCAGTTTGTCCAAGAAAACGGTAGAACCTATTACAAAAAGGGGGACCTCAAAGAAACGGACTGGCGAGTGATTGATGGGAAGACCTATTATTTTGATTATAATGGCGAAATGGTTGTTGGTTGGCAGTACATTCCAATGCCAGTTAAAGGATATACAATTGGTCCTTACCCTAATGGTATCAGATTAGAAGGTTCCCCAATGCCAGAATGGTACTACTTTGACGAAAATGGAGTGCTACAAGAGTTTGTTGGTTGGCAAGAATTAGAGCTAAAATATTCCTTAACCGTTGGGAAAAAACATGGTGAAGGCTGGGAAGGTCCCGAAGTTCTTAAATTAGCATACTACTACTTTGATCAAGATCATTATTTAAAGACAGGTTGGCTTTATGATCAATCTAACTGGTATTACCTAGCAAAAACAGGAAATTCTGGGAATAAGAATCTTGGTGGTGAAAGACGTGTAGGTTGGATAAATGATGGTTCAGCTTGGTACTATCTAGATTCAGAAACTGGTATCATGCAAACTGGTTGGAAGCAAATTGGCAATAAGTGGTACTACCTCCGTTCATCAGGTGCAATGGCAACAGGTTGGGCTTATGTTGGTAATAACTGGTACTATCTTCGTTCATCAGGTGCAATGTCCACAGGTTGGGTGAAAGATGGTTCAATATGGTACTATCTAAATGCAAGTAATGGAGATATGAAAACAGGCTGGTTCCAAATCAATGGTAAATGGTATTATGCCTATGGTTCAGGTGCTCTAGCTGTTAATACCACAGTAGATGGTTACTACGTAAACTATAATGGTGAGTGGGTTAAGTAACGAATGCTAATCGTAACTGTAGTTGATACTTAACTTATTAAAAAGAGCTTTTTTCTACCATTTGTCAACTCTATCAATTTTTAAGAATTAAATGAGTGAAGACAGTAGCTATTCAGTATGTTTATCTACTGTAGTAGGTTGAAGAAAAACTAAGAATGAGAAAGGACGAAGTTAGTCCTTTCTTTTTTATGTGACTATACTTTCTATTCAAATGAGCTTTTAACCGATTGATTGAGCCAATCAACTCTTAAAACCAAAGAGCAATTTCTCGCTTAGCTGACTCTTCTGAATCTGAACCATGTACAACATTTTGGATAGTCTCATTTTCTCCAGCAGCTTTTGCAAAATCAACTCGAATAGTTCCTGGTAAAGCTTCTTCTGGATCAGTTGCACCCATCATGGTCCGCCAAGTTTCGATTACTTTGGAATCAGAAATGATACCTACAAGAACCGGTCCTGAAGTCATAAATTCACGAATCGGTGGGTAAAAACTTTGACCAACCAAGTCCTGATAGTGCTGGTCAATTAACTCTTCTGAAAGCTGTGTACGCAACTCCAATTTTTCAATTGTAAATCCACGTTGTTCGATACGTTTCAACACTTCACCCACTAGTCCTCTTTTTACACCATCTGGTTTAATGATAAAAAATGTTTGTTCCATACCTGTCTCCTTTGTCAGCTTCTTTCTTTTATTTTACCACATTCCATGGAAAAATGGAGAAAGTTTTCAGAAAACAGAAAGAGAACCCGAAGGCTCTCTCATCTGCTTTTATTCTACTGTTTCTTCCACAGTTTCAACGGCAGTATCCACAACTACTTCTGTTGTTTCTTCATTCCCTTCTTCCTCTACTGGAGGATTAAGGTATTCTTCTTCGTTGATAGCATGTGGTTCCAGGTTACGGTAACGAGCCATACCAGTACCTGCTGGGATAATCTTACCGATGATAACATTTTCCTTAAGTCCAAGGAGATGGTCTTTCTTACCACGGATAGCTGCGTCAGTAAGGACACGAGTTGTTTCCTGGAAGGAAGCCGCTGACAAGAAACTATTTGTTTCAAGTGAGGCTTTGGTAATTCCCATAAGAACTGGGCGACCTGTCGCTGGAACTCCACCTGAGATAAGAACATCTTTGTTAGCATCTGTAAAGTCATTGATATCCATGAGGGTACCCATGAGAAGATCTGTGTCACCTGGATCCATGACACGAACTTTACGGATCATTTGACGAACCATTACCTCGATGTGTTTGTCACCGATTTCTACCCCTTGGCTACGGTAAACTTTTTGTACTTCACCGAGAAGGTAAGTTTCAACTGACAAGACATCACGAACTGCAAGGAGACGTTTTGGTTGGATAGAACCTTCTGTAAGAGCAGCACCACGCGCTACTTGGTCACCAACTTCAACACGCATACGAGCGGTAAATGGAACAACATATTCGCCTTCACCAGTTTCGCCCTTAACAAAGACTTTCTTGGTACGAGTTGAAGCATCTTCTTCGATAGCTGTAACTTGTCCTTTAACCTCTGTGATAACCGCTTCCCCTTTAGGATTGCGGGCTTCAAAGATTTCTTGGACACGAGGAAGACCCTGAGTGATATCGGTATTTGAGGCAACCCCACCCGTGTGGAAGGTACGCATTGTAAGCTGTGTACCAGGTTCCCCGATAGATTGGGCAGCGATTGTTCCAACTGCTTCACCAACTTCAACCGCATCACCAGTCGCCAAGTTGATACCATAACAGTGACGGCAGACACCGTGACGAGTGTTACATGTAAATACAGAGCGGATAGTCACTTCTTCCACACCAGCATTGACAATTTCACGCGCCTTGTCTTCTGTAATCAACTCATTTGGACCGATAATCACTGCACCAGTTTCTGGATGTTTAACAGTTTTCTTAGTGTAACGACCATTGAGACGCTCTTCGAGAGACTCGATCATCTCTTTTCCTTCTGCGATAGAGCGGATTAAGAGACCACGATCTGTTCCACAGTCGTCCTCACGGATGATAACGTCTTGGGCAACGTCAACCAAACGACGAGTCAAGTAACCTGAGTCGGCTGTCTTAAGGGCCGTATCGGTCATACCTTTACGCGCACCGTGAGTTGAGAAGAACATTTCGAGTACTGACAAACCTTCACGGAAGTTTGAAAGGATTGGCAATTCCATGATACGTCCGTTCGGAGCAGCCATCAGACCACGCATACCGGCAAGCTGTGAGAAGTTTGAGATGTTACCACGGGCTCCAGAGTCCATCATCATAACGATTGGGTTCTTAGGATCTTGGTTAGCAATCAAGCGTTTCTCTAATTTTTCACGGGCAGCACGCCATTCAGCTGTAACGGCATTGTAACGCTCATCGTCTGTGATCATACCACGACGGAATTGTTTTGTGATTTGTTCTACACGTTTGTGTGATTCTTCAATGATTTCAGCCTTGTCATCAACGACTGGGATATCGGCAATACCCACTGTCAATCCTGCAAGAGTTGAGTGGTGGTAACCGAGGTTCTTCATACGGTCAAGTAGGGCAGAAGTTTCTGTCGTACGGAAACGTTTGAAGATTTCAGCGATGATATTTCCAAGGTTTTTCTTCTTGAATGGAGGGTTGAGTTCAAGATTGCTGATAGCTTCCTTGATATCTCCACCAAGTGGCAAGAAGTATTTAGCTGGAACGCCTTCTGTCAAGTTTGCATTGTTTGGTTCTTGCAAGTATGGTAGACCCTCTGGCATGATGTCGTTGAAGAGAATTTTACCAACTGTTGTAAGCAAGACCTTGTGTTTTTGCTCTTCTGTCCAAGGCTTGTTGAGGCTGTCTGTTGCGATACCAACACGTGAGTGGAGGTGAACATAACCATTACGGTAAGCCATAACCGCTTCATCACGATCTTTGAAGACCATTCCTTCACCTTCACGACCAGCTTCTTCCATGGTCAAGTAGTAGTTACCCAAAACCATGTCCTGTGATGGAGTAACAACTGGTTTACCATCTTTCGGGTTCAAGATGTGCTCAGCAGCGAGCATCAAGATACGAGCTTCTGCTTGGGCTTCTTCTGAAAGCGGTACGTGGATGGCCATTTGGTCCCCGTCAAAGTCGGCATTGTAGGCTTCACAGACAAGTGGGTGCAAGCGAAGGGCCTTACCATCAATCAAGACTGGCTCGAAGGCTTGGATACCCAAACGGTGAAGGGTCGGTGCGCGGTTAAGAAGTACTGGGTGTTCTTTAATCACTTCTTCAAGAATATCCCAGATACGCTCATCTCCGCGTTCCACCAAGCGTTTAGCTGCTTTGACGTTTTGCACAATATCACGGGCAACGATTTCACGCATAACGAATGGTTTAAAGAGCTCTATCGCCATTTCACGTGGCACACCACATTGGTACATCTTAAGCGTTGGACCAACGGCGATAACGGAACGTCCTGAAAAGTCAACACGTTTACCGAGCAAGTTTTGACGGAAGCGTCCTTGTTTCCCTTTAAGCATGTGGCTCAATGATTTGAGTGGACGGCTACCTGGTCCTGTGATTGGACGACCACGACGACCATTGTCAATCAAAGCGTCAACCGCTTCTTGAAGCATACGCTTCTCATTTTGAACGATGATACCTGGTGCATTCAACTCAAGCAAACGAGCCAAACGGTTGTTACGGTTGATAACACGGCGGTAAAGGTCGTTCAAGTCAGATGAGGCAAAACGGCCACCATCCAACTGCAACATTGGACGAAGATCTGGTGGAATAACCGGAAGGATGTTGAGAATCATCCATTCAGGTTTGTTTCCAGACTTGTAAAAGGCATCCAAAACATCCAAACGACGGATGGCTTTGACACGTTTTTGTCCAGTAGCTGTTTTCAACTCTTCTTTGAGTTCAGCAATTTCTTTTTCAAGATCTACTTGTTTCAAAAGGTCTTGGATGGCTTCGGCACCCATCTTGGCAACGAATGATCCATAACCATACTCACGCAAGCGCTCACGATATTCGCGCTCTGTCATGATAGACTTGTGCTCAAGTGGTGTATCCTTAGGATCAATCACCACATAAGCCGCAAAGTAGATAACTTCCTCGAGGGCACGAGGGCTCATATCAAGGGTCAAGCCCATACGGCTTGGAATCCCCTTGAAGTACCAGATGTGAGATACAGGAGCTTTCAATTCGATATGCCCCATACGCTCACGACGAACTTTTGTACGCGTTACTTCAACCCCACAACGGTCACAAACAATTCCTCTGTAACGAATGCGTTTGTACTTACCACAAGCACATTCCCAGTCTTTTGTAGGACCAAAGATAACTTCATCAAAGAGTCCTTCACGTTCTGGTTTCAAGGTACGGTAATTGATTGTTTCAGGTTTTTTGACTTCTCCATAAGACCATGAACGGACTTTACTTGGAGAAGCTAGGGTGATTTGCATACTTTTAAAACGATTTACATCAACCACTATTTCTTCCCTTTCTATTCTAAGTGAACTGCTTTTTCTTATTCAGCAGCTTCTTCTGTTGCTTCCGCTTTTGTTGCTTTCTCAGCTTCTTCAGCTTCAAAGGCCGCTTTAGCCTCTTGTGCTGCTTTTTCGCGGGCTTTTTCAAGGTCATCTACGTGGATGACATCTTCGTCCATTCCTTCATCCAAGTCGCGAAGTTCCACTTCTTGGTCATCTTCGTCTAGGACACGCATGTCAAGACCAAGAGATTGCAATTCTTTGACAAGAACTCGGAAGGATTCTGGAACACCTGGTTTTGGAATTGGTTTTCCTTTTGTAATGGCTTCATAAGCTTTCAAACGTCCGTTGATATCGTCAGACTTGTAAGTCAAGATTTCTTGAAGGACATTTGATGCACCATAGGCTTCAAGAGCCCAAACCTCCATCTCACCGAAACGTTGTCCACCAAACTGAGCCTTACCTCCGAGTGGTTGTTGGGTAACAGTTGAGTAAGGTCCGACTGAACGAGCGTGCAATTTATCATCAACCATGTGGTGGAGTTTGATCATGTACATGACACCAACTGACACACGGTTATCAAACGGTTCACCAGTACGGCCATCGTAAAGAATTGTTTTGGCATCGCTATCCATACCAGCTTCTTTAACAGTTGACCAAAGGTCTTCAGAACTTGCTCCGTCAAAGACTGGTGTTGCGATGTGAATACCAAGAGTACGAGCAGCCATACCAAGGTGGAGCTCCATAACCTGACCGATATTCATACGTGATGGCACCCCAAGTGGGTTCAACATGATATCGACTGGAGTTCCATCTGGAAGGTAAGGCATGTCTTCTACAGGAACGATACGAGAGACAACCCCTTTATTTCCGTGACGTCCGGCCATCTTATCTCCGACCTTGATCTTACGTTTTTGAGCAATGTAGACGCGAACCAGCATGTTGACACCTGATTGCAACTCATCTCCATTTGCACGTGTAAAGATTTTAACATCACGAACGACACCATCGGCACCGTGTGGTACACGAAGAGAAGTGTCGCGCACTTCACGAGACTTGTCTCCGAAAATAGCGTGCAAGAGACGTTCTTCAGCTGAAAGGTCTTTCTCACCCTTAGGTGTTACTTTACCTACAAGGATATCACCTTCTTTAACCTCAGCACCGATACGGATAATACCCATTTCGTCAAGGTCTTTAAGAGCGTCTTCCCCAACATTTGGAATTTCACGAGTAATTTCTTCAGGTCCAAGCTTTGTATCGCGTGTTTCTGATTCGTATTCTTCAAGGTGGACAGATGTGTAGACATCGTCTTTCACCAAGCGTTCGCTCATGATAACAGCATCCTCGAAGTTGTAACCTTCCCAAGTCATGTAGGCAACGATTGGGTTTTGTCCAAGCGCCATTTCTCCATTTTCCATAGAAGGTCCATCAGCGATGAAATCGCCTTTTTCAACGACATCACCAACTTTTACGAGAGTGCGTTGGTTGTAAGCAGTACCTGAGTTTGAACGACGGAATTTTTGGATGTGGTAAACGTCCAATGAACCATCTTCACGACGAACTTCTACCTTGTCAGCATCTGCGTAAGTAACTTTACCATCATACTGAGCAATCACAGCAGCTCCTGAATCGTGGGCTGCTTGGTATTCCATACCAGTACCAACGTAAGGTGCCTGAGGATTGATCAATGGCACAGCCTGACGTTGCATGTTGGCTCCCATGAGGGCACGGTTGGAGTCATCGTTTTCCAAGAAAGGAATACATGCTGTCGCAACGGCAACTACCTGTTTTGGTGATACGTCCATGTAGTCAACAACATTAGCTGGATACTCTTGGTTGACCCCTTGGTGACGTCCCATGACAATCTTCTCAGCAAAGGTTCCATCTTCGTTCAGACGAGAGTTTGCCTGAGCTACAGTATATTCATCTTCTTCATCGGCTGTCAACCAAACGATTTCGTTTGTAACAACGCCTGTTTCACGGTCAACCTTACGGTATGGTGTTTGAACAAAACCATATTTGTTCAAATGTCCGTAAGATGACAAGTTATTGATCAAACCGATGTTAGGTCCTTCAGGTGTCTCGATAGGACACATACGACCATAGTGAGTGTAGTGCACGTCACGTACTTCATATCCGGCACGGTCACGAGTCAAACCACCAGGTCCTAAGGCTGACAAACGGCGTTTGTGAGACAACTCAGAAAGTGGGTTGTGTTGGTCCATGAACTGTGACAACTGTGATGAACCAAAGAATTCTTTCACCGCAGCTGTTACAGGACGGATATTGATAATTTGTTGTGGTGTCAAGACTTCGTTATCTTGAACAGACATACGTTCACGGACATTACGTTCCATACGAGAAAGTCCAAGACGTACTTGGTTGGCAAGCAATTCACCAACCGCACGAATACGACGGTTTCCAAGGTGGTCGATGTCATCAACACGGCCAAGTCCTTCAGCCAAGTTGAGGAAGTAGCTCATCTCAGCAAGGATATCTGCAGGAGTGACGATACGAACCTTGTCATCTGGATTAGCATTACCAATAATTGTTACGACACGGTCTGGGTCAGTTGGTGCAACAACCTTGAATTTTTGAAGAACAACTGGCTCAGTCACAACGGCTGCATCATTTGGAATGTAAACAATCTTGTTCAGGTCGCCATCCAAATGGCTTTCAATGCTTTCAATCACACTACGAGTCATAACAGTTCCAGCTTCTACCAAGATTTCTCCTGTTTCAGGATCTACCAATGGCTCTGCAATGGTTTGGTTGAGCAAGCGTGTTTTAACATTGAGTTTTTTATTGATCTTGTAACGACCGACAGCTGCTAAGTCATAGCGACGTGGGTCAAAGAAACGAGCCACAAGCAAGCTACGTGAGCTTTCAGCTGTCTTAGGCTCACCTGGACGAAGGCGTTCGTAAATTTCTTTCAAGGCTTCGTCGGTACGAGAGTCCATTGGGTTCTTGTGGATATCTTTTTCAACAGTGTTGCGAACCAATTCGCTGTCACCAAAGATATCAAAGATTTCATCATCACCTGAGAAACCAAGCGCACGAACCAAGGTTGTAAATGGAATCTTACGAGTACGGTCGATACGAGTGTAGGCGATGTCTTTTGAATCGCTTTCAAGTTCCAACCAAGCTCCACGGTTAGGGATAACCGTTGAACCGTAGCCCACTTTACCATTTTTATCAACTTTATCATTAAAGTAAACACCTGGTGAGCGGACCAACTGAGAAACGATAATACGTTCACCACCATTGATGATGAAAGTACCCATTTCTGTCATGATCGGGAAATCACCAAAGAAAACTTCTTGGGTTTTGATTTCGCCTGTTTCTTTATTGATCAAGCGGAAGGTTACAAAAATTGGTGCTGAGTAGCTAGCATCGTGGATACGAGCTTCTTCCAGCGTATATTTGGGTTCCTTGATTTCATATCCAACAAATTCCAACTCCATTGTGTCTGTGAAGTTTGAAATTGGCAATACATCTTCAAACACTTCCTTAAGACCGTGGTCTAGGAAATCTTTGAATGAGTCAGTTTGAATTTCAATCAAATTTGGTAAGTCAAGAACTTCTTTGATTCTTGAAAAACTACGACGGGTACGATGTTTCCCGTATTGAACGTCATGTCCTGCCAAGATGATTCTCCTTTGTAAATAAGTTCCAAGCCTTGTCAATCAGGCTTTCTAATCGTCATATGGTTGTAAAACCCCTATCACCGTGTCCCTTTGATAAATTTTCAGAATCTTTAAGTCTTTGTTACAAGCACTCAAAATCCTGAAAAAAAGCACAAAAAGAGCAGCTAAATCTGACTTTTTCAGAAGATTTAACTGCTGTGAGCCTTGTCTGGACAATATTTCAGACAAAACCTACGACAAATGATTATTTATATTATACCCTAATTAGCTAGATTTTTCAAGGGGATTCAGTAGATTTTTGGTAATCTTTTTCCCATAGAAAACTTAGCATTACATTCGAATCACACTATGGTACAAAAAACTGAAAAAGCTATTGACTGAAAATCATTTTCAAGGTATAATAAGAAACGTTAAGGCGGTATAGCCAAGTGGTAAGGCACGGCTCTGCAAAAGCTTGATCGTCGGTTCAAATCCGTCTACCGCCTTTCAATACCGAATTTATCGGAATTTATCAAGACAAAAAGCCCGTAAATTAGGGCTTTTTTATTTTTTTCTTCGGATAAATACGGATAATTTTGAAAAACTTTTGGGGCAAAGTCCTTCCCATGACATAATTCCCTCATGAAATCAACTGAAAAAAGCTTCGTCACGCCTGGTGACAAAAGCCTCTAGTTTATTCTGTTTCTTCTTCTATTTCGACTTCTGTAATTTGGACTTTTACCTTGGTAACACGTCCATTTTTCACTTTATCATTGGTTAAGATAAGCTGTTTGTTTTGGCTGACCAATTCATAGCTGAGTTTTTCAGTCGTTGGAATGGTCCCAACTCCTGTCAAATAATAACCAGCGATGGTATCAACGTCATCACTTTCCAGTTCAACATCAAAGTAATTATTGAAATCATTGAGGGTCATTGTTCCTTGAACAATGTAGGTATCCTCGCCAATCTGATGAACATCTATTGCTGCCTTGTCCGTTTCATCATCAATTTCACCAACAATTTCCTCTAAGAGGTCTTCCAAGGTCACCAAACCAGCCATCCCACCGTATTCATCTAGCAAGATTGCCATTTGTCTTTGGGTATTTCGCAATTCTTTTAGCAAGTCATCCACAAAAATGGTTTCAGGAACAAAAAGTGGATCTTGTAAGATTTTCTTCCATACAATATTGTCAAAACCGTCCACAAAACCAGCCTTAAGAAGACTCTTGGTGTGAATGATTCCAATCACATTGTCCTTATCCCCATCGTAAACTGGTATACGGGAAAAGTTTTGTTTTAAAATACTTTGGATAATGCTTTGACTATCATCCTGAATATCCACCATAAAAGCATCTGTCCGAGGAACCATAACCTCTCGTGCCATCAGTTCATCGAGCGAAAAGACACCTTGTAGCATCTCAATCTCATCAGCATCCAATGTTTCTTCACTATTTGTCAGCATATAGGCAATTTCATCACGGGTCATCTTTTCATCCGCATCATCGAATGACATAGGAGTCAAATGGCTCAAGAAATTGGTCGAAGCAGCTAAAAGCCAAACAAAAGGACTGACTAGTTTTCCGATCCCAATGATAACCGGCGCTGTACGAATTGCCAAGGCATCCTTTAGATTAAGAGCGATTCTCTTAGGATATAATTCCCCAAAAACGATGGAAATATAGGTCAAAAATGCCAAGGATAGAAAAATTGCCACGGCTTGTGCTGTTTCGCTATTCCCAAGCCAAGAGGCAATCACACGTCCTAGAGTATCAGCTAAACTCGCCCCTGATAAGATTGTAATCAGGGTGATTCCTACCTGAATGGTTGATAAAAAGTGGTTAGGATTTTCTAGTACCTTCAGCAGGCGGATGTAGCGTCTGTCTCCTTCTTCCGCCTTTTGTTCAACTCGGGCACGATTAAGAGAAACCATGGCCATTTCTGTGGCTGAGAAAAAGGCATTTAATACCGTCAAGATAAACAATAAAACAAATTGTAGCAACAAATTCTGACTACTTGGGTCTTCCATAGTTCTTCTCCTAAAATAGTATCTTATCCTTTATTATATCACAAAATTTAATCCAATACATATTATTTTTTTCTTAGTACCTACTCTAGCCCTACTTAAACTAGAAAAAAGAACTCCTACATCCATAAGTGATATAGGAGTTTATCTTATCTTTTACTGATTACTCTTCGAAAATCTCTTCAANNAACCTGCGGCTAGCTTCCTAGTTTGCTTTTTGATTTTCATTGAGTATGAGTAACAGTGACTTCTCCAGTTCGGTAATCCAGTTGAAGTCCCTTTTGAACATTGGGAACTAGGACATTAAATTCCAATTCTCCGTCTGAAGACTTGGCTTCAATCTGTGAAGCTGAAGGAACTAAATCCTCATTTGTAGCGTAATAAAGGGTTACACGGTAACGAACACGCTTGTTTTGGTCCAAGGCTTTACGCACCTTGCTTTCATAGTAGTTTTGACCAGTCGAATCCTCGGCTTGTGCCTGATTTGCCCAGGCTGTCTGAACAGCAATATTTTTAGGATTGCTTGTCGAGGCATCAAAACCATCCAAACCACCGATTAAGGCATAGCCTAACAAATGACCTCTATCAACTGCATGGGTATAAGAGCCCTTTAGATTCTTGACCTGATGCCAACCTGGAGGAGTCCATGAAGTCGAACCATTCCCCGTTTCCTCACGATTCTTGTACTGGCGAGTAGCCTTAGACAAGAGGCCATTAGCCACGGTTGGTACGGTCTCCTTGCCCACCGTCTTTGTTTTATTATCAGCGTAGGGCTTACTTGAAACCTTGGCATCTAGGTTTGTTTTATTACCATTGACGATAAAAGCACCTGATCCGTTCCACTCAAGACTCCCTTTTATTTGGCTTTTGACTGCATCTGTTAAGACGCTTTCTGCCAATTCTTGACCAGGCGCGTCTGGTGATTGACTTTTCTGACTTATTTTTGTCTTAGCAGCCTGATTTCCTAGTTCATTCTGCTTAATATAATAGCTCCCTGTAGATAAGAGCAATAACACTAGCAGTCCAATCAGTGTCTGTCTTGTTTTTTTGTTCATATTTCTCCTTATCTTTAGAAAAAGGCTGGTCTCCCAGCCTAATTTCCTGTAAATTTATGAATCAATTCCTGCCATTTTGCTGGAGACAGGATGGCCCATGGATCTTGACCCTTGCCCAAGATTCCATAGCCTACCATTAGACCGATACCTAGGGCTAGAGCACCTAAAACCAGTACCAAAATGACTAGAAGTAAACGCTTGATTACATAACTTGATTTCTTATTCATCTTCATCATTTGCCTCAATCCGCTGAATCTTAGCACCTAGCTGTGCCAACTTCTCATGGAAACGGTGGTAACCTCGATCCAAGTGAACCAATTTACCGACAACGGTTTCTCCTTGCGCTACCAAACCTGTCAAAATCAAGGCTGCACTGGCACGAAGGTCAGTTGAAAGAACTTCTGCTCCCTGCAAAGGTTGTCCACCAACAATACGAGCTGTATCACGAATAATCTCAGAGTGCAAGCCCATGCGGCGCATTTCTTCTAAGTGTTGGAAACGATTTTCGAAAACTGTCTCCACCATGGTTGATTCGCCTTTTGCGACGGTCATCAAGGCTGTAAATTGGGCCTGCATATCCGTTGGAAATCCTGGGTGGGGCAAGGTTTTCACATGAACAGCTTTTAGATTTTCTAGTTGAGAGCGAACGCGAATTCCTTCCGTCTCCTCCGTCACTTCCACTCCCATTTCAAGCAATTTGGCAATCAAGGGACGGTTATGCTCCCAGACAGCGTCTCGAATCAAGACATCACCACCAGTCATGGCAGCAGCTACCATAAAGGTTCCTGCTTCGATACGGTCTTGGACTACATTGTGAGTCGTACCATGAAGTTTCTCCACACCAGTAATGGTAATGGTCTCTGTACCAGCACCCTTAACCTTAGCTCCCATTTCATTGAGGAGAATAGCTAGGTCCACAATCTCAGGCTCACGCGCAGCATTTTCAATCACTGTCACCCCATCAGCCAGAGTCGCTGCCATCATCAAGTTCTGCGTAGCACCAACACTTGGGAAGTCCATATAGATATGAGCACCATGTAAGCGGTCAGCCTTGGCTTCGATATAACCAGCAGTCTGGCTAATCTTAGCCCCCATAGCTTCCAGACCTTTCAAATGAAGATCAATAGGGCGACTACCAATCGTACAACCACCTGGCATGGATACCTTGGCATGACCTACACGGGCAAGGATTGGCCCTAAGACAACGATGGATGCACGCATCTTGCTGACATACTTGTAAGGAGCTTCCTCAGTGATGTCGCCAGTAGCATCCACCTCAACAAGATGGGCTTCCTCATCAAAGTCAACCTTGGCATTCAAACCACCAACTACCTGATTCATAATAAAGACATCCGACAAGATCGGTACATTCTGTAAGACTGTCTTTCCTTCACTTGCTAGAATAGTCGCCGCCAACAAGGGCAAGACTGCATTCTTTGCTCCTTCGATGGTTACACTTCCTACCAGACGATTATCGCCACCTTGAACCACAATTTTGTCCATACTCGTTTCCTTTACTCTTGATTTTATAATAATCCTCTAAGCGCTTCTTGCCACAAATGATACAGGCTGATAAAGAAAGAACTCAAGATATAGCCCATTACAATGCTGAAAAAACCTACTAATAAACGAACTTTTCTTGTATTCTCAGCTGTCACTTTTAAAACCTTTTCCCATCTAACAAGATCCTTTAAAAGGTAAAAACTCACATAAATAAAGAGCATGTGACTGCTTAGAGTGAATAATAATTGAACCATTTGACTATTATACCATCTTCTCTGTTTGTGCGCTAGTTTGGAAACTTCACTTAAAAACTAGGGATTGTTTTTCAAGTAATCAATTGCATCTTGTAGGGTTTTAACGGGCACGATTTTCATATCTGTCTTGATTGTTTTGGATGCTTCTAGGGCTGTTTGGTAGTTGTTTTTTGCATCCGGGTGTGCTTTTTGTTCTTCTTCGCTAACAGGATTATCAGGGGCAAAGAAAATAGCGGCACCTGCCCTAGCCGAAGCTACAACTTTTTTATCAATACCTCCAATATCCCCCACATTCCCATCGCGGTCAATGGTACCTGTACCAGCAACAATACGACCATTACGAAGATCTGGGTGAGCTATTTGAGTATAGATAGCTAGACTAAACATGAGACCAGCACTTGGGCCGCCAATACCAGCTGTTGAAAAACTAATTGGGACATCACTGGTTACTTCTGTACGGTCAATCAAGCCGATTCCAATTCCATTTTTGCCATTTTCCAAGGTGATAATCTTTCCTTCTGCAGACTTGGTTTGCCCATCCTCTTCATAGGTCACCTTGACGGAGTCCCCTAATTGTTGAGAACTGACGTAATCAATCAAGTCCTTGGAACTATCAAAGGTCTGATCATTGACTGCTGTGACCGTATCAGAGATATTGAGAATCCCTTTAAAGGTTGAATTATCCGTCACATTCAAGACATAAACCCCAAAGTACTTGAGTTCTATATCCTTACCAGCTGTTTTTAGACCTTGATACTTGGCCATATTTTGTGATGTTTGCATGTAGAATTGATTGATCCGCATAAATTCAACATCGGAAGAGCCACCTGTAGTCTCTTGGGCACTACGAATATCTGTAAAAGGCGTCAACCACGCATAAATCATATGGGCTAAAGTAGCGTGCTGGACACCAACCGTAACGAATTGATAGGCCCCAGCTTCCTTATCTTCTGTGTCATTGACTTTAAGAACTTGGCGAATATCTTCCGAACCACCTGGAACCTCTATATAGTAGGGCAAAGGCACTACAAATGCCAAGAAGGTCACAATCAAGGCCGCAATGACGTATAAGGGCCATCTAATCTTTTTTTTCATTTCTTATTTCCTCCAAAATACTCTCAGGAACATAGCAAGCAACATCCTGACCAAACTTCAATAGCTCTCTAACACCTGATGAACTGAGATAGAGATGTTCAGGTCGGCTATGTAAATAAATAGTCTCTATATCAGGAGACAGCTGATGGTTGTAGTAATCAAAACTGGCTTCGTATTGCAAATCCGACGCATTTCTCAAGCCTCGCACTAGGCAAGTAGCCCCCAGTCTTTTCGCAACATCGACCACCAATTCATCATGAGAAGACACGACTGCAACATTTTCCAAATGTTTCACAGCCTTTTCTAATCCCCGTTTACGATTTTCGATAGGGAGAAATCCTTGTTTGTGGGGATTAAAAAAAATACCAACATAGAGCTTATCAAAAAGTCTGCTCGCCCGTTCAATGATATCCAGATGCCCATTTGTCATCGGATCAAATGAGCCTGTGAATAAGCCAATCTTATCTGACATAGACTGTCACCTTACTAATTCCATAAATCTTTTCCTTCCAGATACCCAGGCAGGCAATTTCTTCTGGAAGTTCAACGGCCTTATCCGTCTCACACACAACCATGACATCTTCAGAAAAAAGCGCTCTCTCAGCCATTTTTTCAATATCTGCTACGATTTGTTCCTTGGCATAAGGAGGGTCTAAGAAAATAAGGTCAAATTCCCCAGATACCTGCTCCAATGCCCTTTCTGCATCCATCTTGAGGAGTTGAAATTTTCCAACATCCTTGGTCATCTGGATATTTTCAGCCACGATGGTCTGAGCCTTACGGTCTCGCTCCACCAAAACAGAGCTGGACATGCCACGCGATACTGCTTCGATAGATAAACCACCACTACCTGCATAAAGGTCCAAGACTCGTCCCCCTTCAAAGTAGGGACCAATCATGTTAAAAATGGCGCCCCTAACCTTATCCGAAGTAGGTCTTGTCGTCTTGCCCTCTAGTGTCTTGAGGGGACGTCCCCCATAGATTCCTGATACGATTTTCATACTGTTTATTATACCAAATTATAGACAAAAAGAGAAAGAAAACCGAACCTTGCGGTTCGATTCTCTACAAAATATTTTCGTAAGTATCGCGGACTTCTTGAGGCCAAACACTTGTTTGCACTTCTCCGATGTGTCTCTTGCGAAGTAGGAACATGGCCATACGAGATTGTCCAATTCCTCCACCGATTGTCAATGGGAATAGGCCATTCAATAGAGCCTTGTGCCATTCCAATTCCAAGCGGTCTTCATCACCTGTGATGGCAACCTGACGGCGAAGGGTTTCTTCATCTACACGAATCCCCATAGAAGACAACTCAAAGGCTCCACCCAGAGATTCATTCCAGACAAGAATATCACCATTTAGACCCTTGTAGCCATTTTCAGACTCGCTTGTCCAGTCATCATAGTCTGGTGCACGTCCATCGTGCGGTTTACCATCTGGCAACTCGCCACCGATACCAATCAAAAAGACGGCTCCAAATTCTTTACAAATCGCATTTTCACGTTCTTTCGGTGTCAAGTCTGGGTAGCGTTCTACCAATTCTTCTGTATGAATAAAGGTGATTTGTTTTGGCAAGATAGACTCGATGTCATAACGGGCTTCAACAGCTAGCTCAGTCAGGCGAATAGCCTTGTAAATCTTCTCAACTGTTTCTTTTAGGTAGGCAATGTTTCGTTGTCCATTTGGGATAACCTTCTCCCAGTCCCACTGGTCAACATAAACAGAGTGGGTTGCATCCAAGGAATCCTCATCTGGACGAAGGGCTTTCATGTGGACAAAGAGACCCTCTCCTTCACCAAAGCCAAAACGAGCCAAGGTGTGGCGTTTCCATTTAGCAAGGGAGTGCACCACTTCATAAGTAGCATCAGGGATTTGGAGAACCTTGACCGATACGGCATTCTCCACACCTGATAAGTTGTCCTGCATCCCATCACCGACCCTACTCAAGATAGGACCTTGAACTTCGACAACTTCTAACTTATCTTTCAAATACTGGGTAAAAGTATTTTTGACAAAGGAAATTTCTTCTTGTTGGTGGATAAAATTTTTCTTCATAGGCTACTCCTCAAAAATTAGTTAAAAACATTATACACCTATTTCCAAGAAAAGAAAAGAGAAAATTTAAAAAAATCAGTGTCACTCAAAACACTGATTTTATAGACCTTTTAATCATTACGACCAAAGATACGTAAAATACTTAGGAAGAGATTGATAAAATCAAGATAGATACTGAGAGCCATTGACACCACCCAGCCTGTCGCTACACGACCTTGCGATTGTTCATAGACAAGGCGAATTTTTTGGTTATCCCAAGCAATCAGTCCTGAGAAAACCAAGACCATGGCTACGCTAATCATATAATCAAAGAAACCACTAGACAAGAAAATATTGACTATCATAGCAATAATCAAACCGATCAGAGCCGCCATCATAGCTCGACCAAGACCGCTCAAATCTTTCTTGGTGAAGATACCAACTGCAGCCATGACAAAGAAGAGAAGGGCGCTCGATACAAAGGCAGATAAAACTGTACCCGGAGTATAGAAGGCTACCACAAAACTAAGGGTAAAACCGTTTAAAACAGAGTATAGCAAAAATACTGGAAGAGCAGCTGGACTATTTCTTGAAGCCATGCTACTGGCAACGAAAACCAAGGCCAACTCCGCAAAAGTAGCAATGGTCAACCAGAGACGCCCCTGCATCAAAAAGTAAAGCAACTGAGACTGAAAGACCGTCAACATAAGGCCTGATACCAAAGCAGATAGTCCGATTCCCAGACCAACAAAGGCATATACCTTAGCGTAAAATTGATTGAGACCTACACGGTCATGTATAATAGTGTGATTCATCTTTTCTCCTTTTCTATGAACATCTTTCCTTGATTATAACAAAAAAAGTTAAAATTAGCTTAAATGGAAAATCAAAATACCAGCTGCAATGGCAACATTCAAACTCTCCGCCTGCCCCTTCATGCTAATATGGACCAACTGGTCTGCACTTTCAGCCATAAAGGGACTAATTCCTTGGCCCTCATTTCCCATGACTAGTACAAAATTTTCTATAGGAGGCAGTTCTCTGTAATCAACAGAATCTTTAGATAGGGTTGTAGCTAGCACAGGGATAGCTGCCTCTTTGGTTTCCTTAAGGAGCGCTTGGCTAGTCATCCGGTAAATAGGCAGATGAAAATGACTGCCTTGCATGGAACGTAAGGTCTTGAGACTGTAGATATCTGCCGATTTATCTGAAACAATCACTCCTGTAAAGCCTGCTGCATCCGCAGTTCGAATGATGGTTCCTACATTACCAGGATCTTGCACATCTTCCAAAAACAAGAACTTGCCCTGACTAAAGTCAGCTTGTCCTACTTCTTCTTTTTGAACCACCGCAACGATTCCCTGTGGAGTCTGAGAATCCGCCAAATCTAGTAAAATATCCTCTGACACCCAGATAGTTTGCGGAAAAGCAGCTAACTGATTTCGGTAACTTTCTAGGGCAAAGATTTTCTCAATCGTCACTCCAGCTTGGACAGCTTCTTCAAACAAGTGCCAGCCTTCAATCAAATAGGCAGACTTGCGGTATTTTTTTTGGTGTAATTTCTTAGCATTTTTTACCACAGAATTGGCTTTTGAGGTTATAATAGTCATAGAAATATTATAACACAATCAAAGGGGTTTGGTATGCAAAAGGTTAGAATGATTGCCCAAGGTAGGGTGCAGGGAGTCGGCTTTCGTTGGGGTGTTTATAGCCTGGCCCTTGAAATCGGTGGCATCACAGGTCGGGTATGGAATAACGACGATGGCACAGTGGAAATCTTAGCCCAAGCAGACTCATCTGCTATCATGGCAAAATTTATCCAAGAAATCCGAAAAGGACCGACACCTTTTTCAAAAGTAAGCTACTTAGATGTCAAACTAAGCAACTTTCCTCCCTACTCTGACTTTAAAATCGCAAATTAGGTCTCCAGAACTATTGTATATTTTGTAAAAAAACAGTAGAATAGAAAGGTATAATTTTTAAAGAAGGAATAAAAACAGTGAAATCTATTAAACGTTTTGCATTCTCGGCTATGGGAGTGGCTATGTTGCTAGTCTTAACTGGCTGTGTCAATGTCGACAAAACCACAGGTCAGCCAACAGGATTTATTTGGAATACTTTCGGAGCGCCTATGGCTGAAGCTATCAAGTACTTCGCCAATGATAAAGGTCTAGGCTTTGGTGTCGCTATCATTATCGTAACCATTATCGTGCGCTTGATTATCTTGCCACTTGGTATCTACCAATCATGGAAGGCAACGCTTCACTCTGAAAAGATGAACGCTCTCAAGCATGTCCTTGAGCCACACCAAACACGTCTCAAAGAAGCAACTACTCAAGAAGAAAAACTCGAAGCCCAACAAGCCCTCTTTGCCGCTCAAAAAGAGCACGGCATCAGCATGTTTGGTGGTGTAGGATGTTTCCCTATCCTCCTTCAAATGCCTTTCTTCTCTGCTATCTACTTTGCTGCCCAACATACTGAAGGGGTTGCTCAAGCAAGCTACCTAGGCATTCCTCTAGGTTCTCCAAGTATGATTTTGGTTGCCTGTGCTGGTGTCCTTTACTATCTTCAATCGCTCCTTTCACTTCACGGAGTAGAAGATGAAATGCAAAGAGAACAAATCAAGAAAATGATTTACATGAGCCCACTCATGATCGTCGTCTTCTCCCTCTTCTCACCAGCTAGTGTCACACTTTACTGGGTTGTCGGTGGTTTCATGATGATTCTCCAACAGTTTATCGTCAACTATATCGTTCGTCCAAAACTTCGCAAAAAAGTCCGTGAAGAACTAGCCAAGAACCCACCAAAAGCAAGTGCTTTCTCTAAACCAAGTGGACGAAAAGACGTTACCCCTGAACAACCAACTGCTATCACAAGCCAGAAAAAACACAAAAATCGCAACGCTGGAAAACAACGTTCGAGATAAGAAGAAAAAGGCTTAGCTGATTTGCTAAGTCTTTTTGCAAGTCAAAAGCCCGATGTTTCCATCAGGCTTCTTTTCTATCCATGTACACGTTTCGTATAGTCTTGGTAACTTTCGGTATCCATGAGTTGTTTAGCGTTCTTAACGCGGTCTGCTGTTGGTGGTTTAACCCCTTCGAGGGAATAGGGAATTCCCAATTCACGCCATTTAAACTCACCCATGGTGTGATAAGGCAGAATTTCAAACTTATCCACATTTTTAAGAGTCTTGACGAACTTACCAAGTTCAATCAAGTCATCGTCTCTGTCTGTCAATCCTGGAACTAGCACGTGGCGAATCCAGACAGGTTTTCCAATATCTGATAGATACTGGGCACAGGCCAAGATATTTTTATTGGTTTGGCTAGTAACAATCTTGTGCTGTTCTTCGTTGATTTCCTTGATATCTAAGAGAACCAAGTCAGTGACAGCCATGAGTTTGTCAAACTTTTCAAGGTAACGTGGTTTATTACGGAAAGGAAGGGCACAGGTGTCCAAGGTACAGTGGATTCCTTGTTCCTTAGCCTTGGTGAAAAGGGCAATCAGGAAATCAATCTGCAAGAGTGCTTCTCCTCCGCTGACTGTAATCCCGCCCTTATTTCCCCAGAAACCACGGTAGCGCAAGGCTTCTGTCAAGACATCATCTACCGTCCGTTCACGTGATTTATTGGACTCCATAGCCCAAGTATCTGGGTTATGGCAATACTGGCAACGCATGTGACAGCCCTGTAAAAAGACAATAAAGCGAATACCAGGGCCATCTACCGCCCCAAAACTTTCTGTCGAATGCACCATTCCTGTCACTTGTCCATAATCAATTGTTTCTTCAGACATATCGTTACCTTCCTTGAAAACGTTTTATAGTTTTATTATATCACGACTTGAAGGAAAAACAAGATTTTTACCTATTTTTTAGAAAGCAATCTGTTTTTCAATTTCATTTTCAATCTATTCTCAGATTATTCTTCAAAATCAAAACCATACAAGGTTGCAAAATAGTCTTCAGGGCGCTCTGCACGGCGGATTTGACGGGCTTTGCCTTCTTCAGTATAAAGGATTTCCGCAGAACGAAGTTTGGCATTGTACTGGTAGCCCATTGAAAAACCGTGGGCACCTGTATCATGAATGACCAGCAAATCACCGATTTCTGTATAAGGCAGTTCGCGATTGACTGCAAATTTATCATTGTTTTCACAGAGTGAACCAACCACATCTACCACTTCAGCTGATCCATCTGGATGAGTCATGTTGCTAATATGGTGATAGGCTCCGTACATAGCTGGACGCATGAGGTTGACTGCTGATGCATCCACACCTAGATAGGTACGGTAGGTTTTCTTCTTATGAGTGACTCTTGTGACTAAAGCACCGTGAGGTGCCAGCATAAAACGACCCAATTCGGTGAAAATCTTGACCTGACCAAGACCTGCTGGCGTAAGAACCTCTTCATACACCTTACGAACTCCCTCACCAATCAAGGCGATATCATTTGGCTCCTGCTCAGGACGATAGTTGACTCCAATACCCCCGGAAAGATTGATAAAGTCTAGTGAAATACCCAGCTTTTCCTTGATTTCAACAGCCAATTCAAAAAGCTGACGCGCCAACTCTGGATAATAGAGATGGGTGACAGTATTGGATGCTAGAAAGGAGTGAATCCCAAAAGTCTTGGCTCCTTTTTCCTTCAAGATGGCAAAGGATTCAAAGAGTTGATCCTTGGTCATACCAAACTTAGCCTCCCCAGGATTATCCATAATGTCTGTCCCCAGTTCAAAAACGCCTCCAGGATTATAACGACATGAGATGATTTCTGGAATGCCTGCTGCTCGCTCCAAATGTTCAATATCTTCAAAGGCATCCAAGTTAATGATCGCACCTAATTCACGCGCATAGGCATATTCCTTATCTGGCGTATTGTTTGAAGAGAACATAATCTCAGAACCAGGGAAATCCAGTTTATGGCTCATCAAAAGCTCTACGTAACTAGAGCAGTCCACACCACAGCCTTCCTCTTGGAGAATTTTCAAAATAGCTGGGGTTGGAGTAGCCTTAACTGCAAAATATTCCTTAAAGCCCTTGTTCCACGAAAAGGCTTGGTTGACGGCTCTTGCCTTCTCACGAATTCCCTTCTCATCATATAAGTGAAAGGGAGTTGGGAACTCGGCTACAATCGCTTCTAAGTCTTCTTTATTAATAAATGGTGTTTTCATAAGTTTCCTTCTAATTCTATTTGCAAAGAAAGGCTGGGACAACCGTTCCAACCTTTATCCTTTATTCTTCTGTGTCAAAAATATTACCAATCTCAACATCGATGGCTTGGTTCTTGACATCAATATTGGTTACCTTCAAGAGTGACTTGTAGTCAAACTGCTTTTCACGTTCTTCTTGGGCATTGTCCGCAAAGACCGCTACACCTGCCAATTCTGAGTCGAATTCGCGCAAGAGACTAATCATCCCATTGACAGTTCCGCCGCCTTTCAAGAAATCATCCACAATCAAGACACGGCTACCTGCCTTGAGACTCCGTTTTGAAAGGAACATTTTCTCGATACGGTCACCACTTGAACCGGATACATAGTTGACGCTAACCGTTGAACCTTCGGTAATTTTCAGGTCACGGCGCACAATGACAAAAGGGACATTGAGGACATTGGCAACTGCATTTGCAAGTGGCACACCCTTGGTTGCTACTGTCATAACCGCGTCAATTTTTTGATCCATAAAGCTCTTGGCAATAATGCGACCAATATTTTTCAAGATGGCTGGTGTGCTAAGTAAATCAGACAGGTAGATGTAGCCACCTGGCAAGATACGGTCACTTTCTGACAACTTGGCACGCAAGTCTTCAACCATTTCCTTAGCATCATGGTTTGAGATTGATGGTGTAAAGATAACACCTCCGCCAGCCCCAGTCACAGTCTGGAGGTGACCGATTTCGATTTCCTCAAAGGCGCGTTTGATAATGACGATATCTTCTGAGATGGATGATTTAGCAGATTCATACTTTTCAGCAAAAGTATTGAGACTAGTTAGTTTATAAGGATGATTAATCAAATAGTTGGAAATGACAACCATCCGATCACTTCTTCTTAATTTCATTTCTATTTCCTATTCCATTTTTATTCAAAAAATCAAAAAGCAAACTAGAAAGCTGGTCACTGGTGGTTCAAAACACTGTTTTGAGATTGTCGATAGAACTGACAAAGTCTGTAATATACCTGCATATATACATACGACAAGGCGATACTACCCTAGTTTGAAGAGATTTTCGAAGAGTATTCATTTTTGTCTTTTACTTATTATACCATATTCACAGAAAAAAACGAACATTCTTATTCTAAAAAATGTTCATTTTTCTTAAATTATAAATCTAAACCTGGTTTATAGAAGGAACGATTGTCCATAGCGAAGATTTTATTGGTCATCTCTCCTTTATCCACCAAAGCCAGAGCTGTTGACATCATCATCATGCTGGCATCCAGATTGTCAATCATATGAATAATCTCTGCTTCCATAATGCGTGGACGGACTGGGCTTCCATACTCAAGTAAGCCGTGGTGACTGAGGATGACGTGACGAAGCAAAACGACTTCTTCCTTGGTATCATCGATGCCGAGCTCCATAACCGTCTTGGTAATTTCGCTATCAATGAGAGCGATATGTCCAAGAAGATTGCCTCGCACTGTATACTCAGTCTGTTCTGGTCCCGTCAACTCGATAACTTTGGCCAAGTCATGCAGCATAATTCCCGCATAGAGCAGGCTCTTATTGAGCCGAGGATAAATATTGCTAATGGCATCTGCCAAGCGCACCATGGTCGCCGTATGATAGGCCAAGCCTGTTTCAAAGGCATGGTGGTTGGTCTTGGCTGCTGGATAGGAGTAGAATTCCTTATCATACTTGGTGTAGAGATTTCGGACAATCCGTTGCCAGACAGGATTTTCAATTTTGAAAATCATTTGCGACATGTAGTCACGAATTTCCTTGATATCAACCGGTGGCTTGACCTTGAAATCAGCTGGGTCATTGGGTTCACCAGCTTGCGGCAGGCGGAGAGTGATTTGATTGACCTGTGGAGTGTTGTTATAAACTTCTCGGCGCCCTTTCATGTAGACAACCCTACCTGCGGTAAAGGCATCAATGTTATGAGGTTGGGCATCCCAGAGCTTCCCCTCAATCTCGCCACTATCATCTTGGAAGGTAAAGGCTAGGTAGTTTTTCCCAGCTCGAGTTTGCCTCAGGTCAGCTGATTTGATTAAGTAAAAACCTTCAAACAGCTCATCTTTTTTCATGTGACTAATCTTCATATTCTTCCTCATTTTCTTGGAAATGGAGTAGATCAAGCGCAGGCTCACCTTCTGACAACTCAATGTGACGGAGCGTCCGCTCGATAGCTGTGGTACGACGGTTTAATAATTCATCAATATTGCCAGAGGCATGTTGGAGATGTTTTTGTGCCTTTACCAGAATACCACCAAACTTGCCAAACTCGGTCTTGACACTGGCAAGAGTCTTACTGATATGGTCGGCACTCTTTTGGATATTGAGAGTTTTGAATCCAACTGATAGGGAGTTAAGAAGGGCTGATAGGGTACTTGGACCTGCAACAATAATCTGTTCTTCCCGTCTCAAATCATCAAAGAAGATAGGATTGCGGACGATTTCTGAGTAGAGACCTTCTGTCGGAACAAACAAGACTCCAAAATTGGTCGTCCGAGGCGGTGCTATGTACTTGCTCTTGATATCCTTGGCAAAGCGCTTGACGCTTGCTAAAAGCGATTTACGACAGCGTTCAATCTCGTCCCTATCACCTGCTTCATAGGCTTCTTCCAAGCGGTAATAATCAGCCAAAGGAAACTTGGAGTCAATCGGTAGGTATACATATTCCTGATCACCCTGTCCAGGTAACTTAATGGCATACTCCACTCGTTCACTGGAGTTTTCAACCGTTGCATATTCTCGTTCATACTGGGCAGGGGTCATGATGTCTTCGATGATTTGCCCCAGTTGCAATTCTCCCAGAATCCCTCTCGTCTTGGTTCCAGAGAGAACCTTGTTGAGGGCGCCGACATCACGGGCAACTGTCTGCATTGCTCCAAGGCCACGATTGACAGACTCCAGTTGTTTGGAAACTGTCTCAAAGGAGGCCTGTAAGCGTGTCTGCAAGGTCTTTTCTAACTTTTCCTCGACTGTCTGGCGCATTTGTTCCAAACGTTGCTCATTTGATTCCTGCAAGGCTTGGAGACGTTGGTCGGTCTTGTCTCTGGTTTGGAGGAGATTATCTGTCATTTCTTGACGGACCTGAGTCAGACCTTGGTACAATTCGATTCGCACTTCTTGCAAACGGTCGCTGACAGCTACTTCCAAGTCTTTTTGATCTAACTGCCTGGCTTGTCTGGCTTGTTCAAAACGGTAATCCAACTGGTCTGACAAGTGATCTGCCTGATCCTCCAAGCTCTTGCTGAGATGTTTTTCCTGCTTATCTTGTCTTTGCCAAATCAGAAAGAGGCCAGCTAGGTTGGCAATCAATAATAGAACAAGTAAACTTTCCATCCTACCTCCTGTCCTTACTATGCAGCACGACCACATAGCCATCTGGGCAAGTCACCGAAACTTCCCTATCTATATATTCGTTAGAAGCGTACACTTTTTTAAAGAAAAAATTTTCCTCTGTCAACTCATACTTGGCTCCGAGAATGGTCAGCTGGCTATCCCGAACTGGCATAAAGGCTAGATAGTCATAGTCCGAGCGGGGTTCTAGCTGACTGGTCCCTTCTGGACAATAGGCAATCAAGTTTTGCCCATCCTCAATTTCTATCTGGCGCATAAAGGGTGCTAATTTGGGATTGCTAGGAAGAAAAACATTGGCCAGCATATGGTCGATACGACCACCCAAAGCACCGAAAATAGTGACCTGAGCCTGAGGATTTTTCTCAAAAATAGTCAAGAGAGCCAATTCCAGATCTGTATCATCCTTTTCTGGTCGGGCTTGGACAAAATGCTGGGCACATTTTTGAATCACCTGTCGCTCTTCTGCAGTGACAGAATCAAAATCTCCAACTGCTAGAGTAAGAGGCAAGTCTTCTTCCAAGACCCAGAGCGAGCCGCGATCCACACCGACAAAACTATCAAAGTCCGTCCGATAATGTCCGCGGTCTCCACCGGCAAAAACGGCAACCCTAGTCCAGTTGTTTTCTGAGAGTTTGTACTCGCTCATTGACATCTCCCTTAAAGACATAGGAACCTGCTACAAAAACGGTCGCACCAGCTTCTTTAGCTTGAGCAATAGTTTGGTCATCAATCCCACCATCCACTTCAATCTCAAATTTCAAACCTTTTTCCTGACGAAGAGCAACCAACTCACGAACCTTATCCATGGTTTCAGGTAGAAAAGCTTGCCCACCGAAGCCTGGGTTAACTGTCATGACTAAAACTTGGTCAACTAGATGAAGGACGTGCTTGATGGCTTCAACTGGTGTGCCAGGATTGATAACGACTGAAGGTTTAACTCCGAGTGAACGAATTTTTTGGAGGGCGCCATGAATATGAGGTGTCGCTTCTACATGGATACTGATGATATCCGCACCTGCACGCGCAAAGTCTTCTAAATGATGCTCAGGGTTTGACACCATCAAGTGGCAGTCAAAGACCATCTTGCTATGAGGGCGAAGAGCTTCGACCACACCTGCACCAAAACTGATTTGCGGTACAAAATGACCATCCATAATATCGATATGGGCATACTCTGCCCCAGTTGCTTCTAGGCGTTTAATTTCACGTTCAAAGTTGGCATAATCTGCTGCCAGAATTGACGGAGCAATCTTGTATTGAGACATAGGTTTCTCCTTATTTTGGAATTTTTTTGCTGACTTTTTTATAGGTTTCTCTACGATTTTCAATTTCGCTAAGGAATTGCAGATAATTTTCAAAACGGAAGGTTGCAATGGTACCCTCTTCTACAGCTGGCTTAACCGCACACGACGGCTCATGGGTATGTGTACAAGTACGGAATTTGCAGTCTCGGCTAACAGTAGCAATCTCTGGGAAAGCCTGATTGAGATCTTCTGCTGTTGACACTTCATAATCCAGAGATGAAAATCCCGGTGTATCTGCGATTTTACCCCTATTGAGGTTGTAAAAACTAACAGCTCTAGTGGTATGGCGCCCACGCCCCAGACTGTCTGAGATTTCTCCCGTTTCAAGATTAAGGTCCGGTGCGATTTTATTGAGAAGAGTTGATTTCCCAACACCTGTCTGTCCCATAAAGACTGTAACCTTGCCTGTTAACAAGGGCAAAAGTTCCTCCTTACTGGTCACAAAATCATAGCCGATGTCACCATAGGTTTGCTGGTAAAAATCCAATTCTGACCGATCTTCCAGCAAATCCATTTTGGAAATATAGACGATGGGATGGATGCCCTTGTGCTCCAAAAGAACCAAGAAGCGATCCAGTAAATTGCTGTTAAAATCAGGTTCCTTGACGGACATGATCACCACAGCCTGGTCAATATTGACAATAGGCGGACGGACCAGACTGTTTTTCCGTTCGTGAATCTTGAGAATATAGCCTTCTGAATTTTCCTCGGCAGAGAAATCTACCCAGTCCCCAACATAGGGTATATGCCCTTTTTTACGGAAATTTCCACGCGCTCGTGTTTGATAAACCTGACCATCACTCTCTACATAGTAGAACCCCGCCAAGGCTTTAATGATTTGTCCCTGCATCTTAGAGTCCTTGTCCTTTAAGCGCATCTGCTAGGCTGGCAAATTCTGCCAAGCTGAGAGCTTCCCCACGCACACTTGGTGACAAGCCTGCTTGATCCAAAGCCTTGGTCAGCTTGTCCTTAACTTCCTCAGTCTTGCCAAAGTAACCTGTCAAGTTATTCCACAAGGTCTTACGACGATGAGTGAAACTAGCTTTGGACACCTTAAAGAAGAAGTTCTCATCTTCTACTGCTACAGCTGGCTCTGGACGGCGCACCATTTTCAAGATGGCTGAATCCACATTTGGCGCTGGCACAAAGACCGTACGAGGCACGATAAAGGCAACCTTGGCTGTCATGTAATACTGCACGGCGATAGACAAGCTACCGTAAGCCTTGGTGTTAGGCTGGGCTGAAATGCGGTCCGCTACTTCTTTCTGCATCATGACCACAAACTCACTAAAAGGAATCCCACTCTCGATCAAGTGCATGAGAATAGGTGTCGTGATGTAATAAGGCAAGTTAGCTACTACCTTAATCGGCAAATCAGGATTTTTAAAATTCTGGATATGTTGCGCCAAATCGACCTTGAGAATGTCCTCGTTGACCACGGTCACATTATCAAAATCACGCAAGGTATCTGCCAAAATCGGCACCAAACGATGGTCAATTTCAAAAGCCATGACCTCTGCCGCACGCTCAGCCAGAAACTCCGTCAAGGCACCAATCCCTGGCCCGATTTCGATGACATTAACCTGACCATCAATCTCAGCCGTATCCACAATTTTTTGTAGAATATTGGTATCCGTCAAGAAGTTTTGTCCGAAGGATTTTTTAAATGTAAAACCGTGACGCTCCAGCACTGCCTTGGTCACGCTATAATCTGCAATTCTCATCTATTCTCTTTTCTATTATCTGTTACTACTATTGTAACATATTCCCCTTGTATTTTGGGAGTGAAAATCATACCAAAAAACTATCTTTCCTCATGAAGAAAGATAGTTTTGGAAATCTTTAAAGGGGGACTTAGCGGCTCTCGCGAAACATCCGTTCATACTCTTCGAAAATCAAATTCAAACCACGTCAGCNNTTTGATTTTCATTGAGTATCAAAAAAATCAGCTTCTTGATAACTTCGATTTTCAGGTAGGGTCAAATCTACATCCTCCTCCACATCATCCACTGTCAGTTCAACCGTTTGAGGTAAATTTTTCAAACGATAATGCTTTTGCTTTTGACCTTCAATGCTAGCAAAATCAAGCAAATAGCCATTCACTCGGATAATCAGATACCCTGCGAATACGGATTTTTTCACACATGAGCAAGCTCCCTCATATCAATAATTTCATCGGCCTTATTCCAGACTAGGGGATTATGGGTCGCAATGATGATCATTCGATTTTCATCTTTCAATCCCACCAAGAGATTCATAACCTCCTCTGAATTTTCAGGATCAAGAGCTGCTGTTGGTTCATCTGCCAAAATCAAGGGTGGATTTTTCAAAATAGTCTTCGCAAGGGCAACTCGTTGAGCCTCTCCCCCAGATAAAGTATAAATTTTTTGTTCTAAATCCAAATACCCTAGATTAACTTTTTCTAAAGCCTCCACTTGCCTTTCCAAACGTTCGACTTTTGAAATTTTCTGACCGACAAAGCCCAAATCCAAATTCTCTTTGATTGATTGGTTTTCTAAGAGGCCAAAATTTTGAAAGAGATAGCCCATCTGGTCTCGAAAATACTCACGAGTGGGAATGGTTTTTAAATCTTTCCCCTGATAGAGAACCCTTCCTCCATCTATCTTTTCTAGCTTTCCTAAGATATTCAGCAGCGTCGTCTTTCCGCTCCCACTCTTCCCGATTAAGGCATAGACCTTGCCCTTCTCCAGCTTGAGATTCAAACCAGAGAAAATCGCGCGGTCATTAAATTTCTTTTCCAATCCTTGAATATCAATCATCTTATTTTCCTTTCAATACTGCCATGCTACCAGCTTCTTCTTTTTTGTCCTGCCTTACTAAAATCAACAGAGTGTTAAGCGTAAATAAAGCTACAACTAGAGCGCTAATCAAGCTATCTCCTGTCAAAACACTAGATAGGATTAGGCCAAGCAAGAGAACTCCTCCTTGCGCCAGTAAGTACTTGCCATGAAGCTCATAGATTGTCATACCAGCAAGACGTTTAATCATAAGCTCCCGTCTGAACTGCTCAAAATAGAGAAGATTCATGGAATCAAATAACAAGATAGCCGTAGACAGGGTCAAAATCGTCCCAATAAGGAGAGAGTAAAACTCCACCCGTTTGTCATTTAGTACCTTGGCAAAAAATAGCTGGCTTTTTACCAAGTAAGAAACCTTGTGATATAGACCTTGCTCTTTTAGAGCTGTGATGCTGTCTCCATATCGATCTAGTTTCAAGGCACTATTAGCCGTAGTTCCCCACAACATCCCTGCAACAGGTCTTGTTCCAGTCGCTTGCGGCGTTAGAACTACAATAATCGGATTTTTTAGGTACTGACGTGTTGTCTTGTACCCATCATTATAGAGGAAACGTTCCTGTCCTGTTTCTGTAAAAGCTAGCCTTAACTGTGGAAGGTAGTGTTTCTGACTCGTCGCCTCTACACTTTCAGATGAAAATCTTTGCAGGTAATCTGTAAACAATCCTTGATAGTAGGCAGACTGCTCTCGCAAGCTCTCAGGCAAAATCAACCCAAACTCTCCCTCAGACAAGTTTTGCATCTTGTCCATAAACTCTGAAGAAACGGTAATCTTTTCTTCTATCAGATAGCGCGGTGAGACATAGATAACATTCCCTGACGGTGTGTAGTCACTGAGACGATTGCCATCTAGGTCCACTTCTGCTCCATCTGAGAAATTGTCAACATTGCTCATAATATAAAAAGAGTCTGTATTGGCTAACCGTTCTTCAGTAAATGTCTGCCACTCACGATTATCCTTACGCATTCCTTCTTCATCGGCAAATGCACTAGACCAACCAAAGGATAGACGGTAACGGTCTGAGGACTGACTCCATTTATCGCTTGCCTTCTCCATCTCCTGCATTTCACGGTAGTGGGGTAGGAGAGCTGTCGCACTCGATCCGACCACCAATACAGCTAAGAGTTGCCCCACCATCATCAATGTCATCATACGTTTGAGAGGGAGTTTCCCTTTCAATAGATCCACCAGACTATTTTCCTGTAAACCAAGTAGATAGACGACACTTAGTAAGGTAGAAATCCCTGCCAGGGTCAATCCATAAAGTAGAAGAGCAATGATGACCAGTTGCACCGTTGCCATAAACAAGGCACCTTGATACCAGAGAATCCCCAATCCCAAAAGACTGGATACCAGCACTGAGCAGATAAGCTGTCTCACATCTTCTAACACTGGTCTAAGAGCCACCCCAAACAAGCTCTCACCAGCGATTAAGCGAATCCCTGCCTGACGAAGGGACTTGATCCGATAAATCAGGGTCAGACTCATAAAGGTGAGCAGAAAAATGGCTAGACTCAGTAGCCCCATTGGGGTAGCAGCCAAGAGGACGACCATCGAAAATGCCTCTGTTCTATTCGAGACAACACCATTATAACCAAGTTCTTGCAGGGCGGTCTGTAAGCTCACTCCATCCAAACTCCCTGACACAATCAAGTAAGACCCTAATAAATCACTCGTCTCTGCACTCTCCTTGGAGGAAATGGTCAAACCTTCTGGAAGCTCTCCCTGACCATAAGTGGCATAGGTAAAGCGTGTTTCTCCAGCTTCATTTGGCTCAACAATCCGACGAGCGATGAGACTATTGTGCTCTACCGCCAAGTGACTCAAAGCCTCTGTCAGTTTTTCTCGATCAGCTACTGATTGGTCTAGCCCAGTACCCATCACATCAACAGAGGGATAGTTACCAAATAAAATCTCTTCTCGATGATCAACGGAATTTATCACCATATAAAGCGATACCAATACCATTGAAATCAAAATAAATAAGCGTTTCATCATTTCCTCCAAAAAGTTACTTGGTCACTTAGTGAGAAGGTGACCACAGTCACCGCCATGTTAAGAAGTTTATTAAGTTCTTTCTACTAGCAACATCTTCAAATATATTATATCCGTTTTTTCAAGAACTATCAAGGACATCAATGTCCTTAAAATCTAATTCTTTCATATTATTTTTAGCTTATATCTAAAAAAACAGTCCTAAAGACGAACTTTAGAACTGTTTCAATGCTAGAACAAGGACATTTTTGTCATTGCTTCACTATGTTTATAAATATTCTTACCCTATTATAAAACGAAGGACACATAAAAAGGTGCCTATTTGATGTACTCTGATTGCAAAATACCACAAAGTAAATTTAACATAATCTCCAATCATTCGTATAAACAATTGTATGAAACTAATCCGAGAAAAATCAATCACTAGTTGTCAGAGACTTTTTTAGGATTATTGTTTATTACTCGCAAATGGTAAACACGGATTATTCCTACTACTATGAGAACAACTAAATAAGACTGAGTACAGAATTATTTCTTTAAATTATTCGTTTCCTTCTTTATAAAACGGATATGTAACTATTATACCCAAAGTACTAATTATAATTTTAAAGATTGCACCTAAAATATTTAAAGTTGATAAATCAAGTATTCCGTGTATTAGGTATAGTAAACAGAAAAAGAATGGAAGGTATTTTTTTAATTTTTTCATAGCAACAAAATAAATCCTCCTCTCTCTTTTTTGAAACCGATTTCTTATATGATAAGAATATCATTTTTATTATTTGTTGTCAAAGAAAAAATCGAATTTTTTAGATATTTTACTATAGTAGATTGAATTTTATTTAAACCACCAAGTAACTAAATAAAATAAACTAGAAAAGTTCATACTGTAATCTCCTTTCACATTTTAATTAATTATAAATTATTCTTAAATAAACTCAAAGGACATCAATGTCCTTAAAATCTAACTATTTCGTAAGCGCGTCATAAC
>NZ_VMMQ01000083.1:0-16574 GCF_013277295.1 Streptococcus sp. 477 | reverse complement strand
CATAAATGCAACCTTTTTTCCATCCTTTTCAATTTTATTGGATAAATCAGAGTTGATGAGTTAGTCACTGATACTCAATGAAAATCAAAGAGCAAACTAGGAAGCTAGCCGCAGGTTGCTCAAAACACTGTTTTGAGGTTGTAGATAAGACTGACGAAGTCAGCTCAAAACACTGTTTTGAGGTTGCAGATAGAACTGACGAAGTCAGTAACATATATACGGCAAGGCGACGTTGACGCGATTTGAAGAGATTTTCGAAGAGTATTATTCGTAAAAAATCTCAAAAAGCCTACCTTTCGGTAGACTTAGTTTGTTTCTATTCTAATCGGTACTCTTCCAAAATTCTGCTCTGCTATACTTGGATGTCCTAGTTGATAAATCTGGTCTGCCTTTTGAGTCATAGCATCCCAAGGTTCTTTGCCAATTCGGCTGACTAGACTGACCTGACCTTTCAAAGACTTGAGATGTTGCCTGCCTTTTTCAGTAAATCCAAGGACATGAATAGATTCTGGCAAGTTACTTTCTCTAGCCTGCACCAAAATATAGGTCAATAGGCGTCTGACACGCGCCTTGGTGTAACGTTTGGTGGTCACTAACTCGACCAATTCTTCCACAGACTGGGCTGTTTTAATAGCTTCTTTAATGCGCACAGCCATTTCTTGATTGACCTGATAGATGGTGGTTAGGTCGGGATTTGACAAGATTTGATAGCGGAGCAAGGGAAAATAGTCTTCCCAGATCACCTTACTGGCCTGCTCAAATAGGGCAACAGAAGGCATAAAACGTTCTAAGAAATCTTTGTCCCTTTGGTGCTGACGAAGAGCTGTCGCTGAGGCAAAGTCCACATCCTGGTCCACAGAATGGTAACCTGCCCCCTGACGCTGAATTGGCTCAAGCTTGATGTTTCGTCCTGCAACTGCCTTGACATAAGCCAGAGCAAGGACATGATTGGGCGTATTGCCTGAAAAATCAAGACCTGCAAATTCCTTCCACATGGCTTGGGTTTTCTGGGGATAAGAGAGGGAATCAGGCAGATTTTCCACAAATTTCTCCATCTCAACCCCCTGCTCTGTGTATAAGTCAGCGATTTTCTGGTAATCCAGAATTTCCTCCGTCCCAAATGCTAAAGTATCAATGCCCAACCGAGCCAAGATATCCACAGCTCCTTGGCCGAAGAAATCCGCCGCCTGAACACTGACTAAAAAGGGCAATTCCACTACCAAGTCTGCGCCATTTTCCAGCGCCATCTGGGCCCGTGTCCACTTGTCAACGATAGCAGGCTCTCCTCGCTGCATAAAATTACCAGACATGACAACGATTTTCAGTCCCTCAGCCTGATCCAGCAAGTATTTATGCCCATTATGAAAAGGATTAAACTCCGCAATAATACCTGTGATGGTCATAGTAATCTCCTACTTCTGCGCCACAAAAAACCAACGAGCGCTAGTTTCTGTTGGCTCCTTGTCCTCAAAGTCCGCATAGAGTTTGAAGGACTTGAAACCAGCCTGTTCCAGTAAAATATCATAGGTCAGAACCTCATAAGTCCGCTCCTCATGCACTTCATCGTGGCGACTAAAGGAACCGTCCGCCTCCTTGATAAAGAAAGTTAGCTCATGGACGATGGAGTGAGGTGCTGCATCCTCATAAGTATCCCAGAGCATGGCAAAATCTTCCGCATTTTCATGGTAGGAATAGCCTGGAAAAATTTCATCCGTCTGGTAAGTCGAATGCACATCAAAGATGAAAACTCCGTCTTCGTTGAGGACATTATAGACTTCTTTAAAAACGTCCCCTACTTCCACCTCATCCTGCATGTAGCAGATTGAGTCCGAGTAACACGTGACAAAGTCGTATTGACCTGCCTTGGACAAATCCAGCATATTACCTTCCATAAAATCAATCTTTTGCTTGGCTGAAGTTGCTCTCTTCTCCGCAATCTTCAACATATCCGCACTCAAGTCAAGTCCAGTCACATCAAAACCAGCCTGAGAGAAGCGCACTGATTGAATTCCTGTCCCACAAGCCAGTTCCAAGAGTTTCTTTCTCTCCTTAGTCTTAGGCAAATGACGCAGAGAAAAATCAGTCCATTTGTCGTATAAACTGTCATCCATGACCGCATCATAGACCGCCGCAAAAGTTTCATAAGTTGCCATAATCATGATACCAAGAGCCTACATGGCAAACACCACTCGCCCTCACCTTTCTATCAATTTTCTTCTAAAATAAGCAAAGAAACCCAGTTGACTACAACTGAGTTCATCTTCTACGCCAGAGTTTCAGATAAGTCTACAGAATCCGCCTCATGCCATAGTTTTTCCAGATTATAGTGGGCACGCATTTCTTCTGAGAAGATATGTACAACGACAGCACCGAGGTCTAGCAAGACCCAACCTCCAGCCGCATCTCCTTCGATATGACTGCCTTTAAAGCCTGCTTCCGCTACTTTTTCACGGATATTATCAGCGATAGCGTCCAACTGACGGCTATTCATAGAGCTAGTGATGACAAAGTAGTCCGTCACACTAGTCAAATCTTGTACGTCAAGTGCGAGGATATCCTCCGCACGTTTCTCATCAGCCGCTTTCACGACTAGTTCTAGTAATTCTTTTTCGTTCATTTAATCCTCTTTTTAGAAAATATGTTTGTAATCTAGGACATCTGCAAAGCGCTCCTCCCAAATGTCCTCATAAAATTCATTAATCGTTTCTGCTGGAATGTCATCCCCATCAAAGGTTGTGACAGCACCTTCTGGAACAATAAGCTGATAGCCATATTCAAAGGCAACCTTGACAGAGGTATCCACACAATATTCTGTCTGCATACCACATAAAACTAATTTTTCAATCCCCTGTTTATCCAAGTATTCTTTTAAGCCAGTTTCTTTGAAAATACTGTTATACTTCTTCTGAAAGACCTTTTCAGCAGGTTTTCGATTTAAAAGCGCAGATAACTGCCAATCTTCTGATGTTTGAGCTTCAGAGTTCTCAATATGTTGAACATAGATAATTTCAATATTCTTGCTTCTAGCCTGGTTTTGTAAATAAGAAATTTTTTCCAATAGACTTTTTGTCTGGAACCCAGTTTCTACTAAAACATTCTGAACATCAATGATTATAAAAGCCATCTTCATTTAGTTCTCTTTCAAATAGTGCACAAAGGCGTTATAGGTTTCAAGGGTTTGGGGATAGATGGGGAATCCCTGATGAGCTAGATACTCCACGGTACGAGCTGTTTCGTAGGCCACCGCCTTATTGAGCGATAGACTTGCAATCTCACGCGCCACATCTACTCCAGGAAAGGATCGATTGTGCTCGATATAGTCTGCTACATAGACAACCTTATCTAGGTCTGTCATCTGACCAGCACCGACTGTATGGACTTCAATGGCTCGCAGGATTTCTGAATCATGCAAATCCAAATCTTCCTGAATTTTGTAAATTCCGACCATACCATGCCAGACATTATTACCCCAGTTTTTGAGGTCGAAATCTAGCTGATAACGGTCAATCAAGTCTAGAAATTCCTGATCTGACAACTTTTTAGCATAGTCATGAAGAAGACCTGCTAGACTTGCTTTCTCAACATCTACACCAAAGCGCTGAGCTAACTCCATAGCGGCACGCTCCACACCTAGACAATGGGTTAGACGTTTCTCAGGTAGAAGCTCTGCCATTTTTTCCAACAAGGCCTCACGGGAGCAGTTGATATAGTCTTGATAGGACATCAGTAGAGCCCCTCCTTCTCGATGTAGTCTAGCACTGGCTGAGGTAGGAGAAAGTTGGGTTTCCGACCTTGGGCAATGAAGTCCCGCACCATGCTGGACGAGATATCCATGAGCGGTACGTCCACCCAGATAACTGGATAGGAAGTCCCTGCCTTGTAGCGTGGACGCTGAACCCCCACAAACTGAACCATGTCAACCAGTTCATCAATTCGGTACCACTTAGGCAGATAGTCAACCATGTCGGCACCGATGATAAAGTAATAATCCGTATCTGGATTCTTCTCTGTCAAAATCTTCATGGTGTCGTAAGTGTAGGAAATACCCTTGCGCTCCAACTCAATAGTTTCAATGACTAGGCCGTCAATCCCCTCAATTGCCAACTCAAGCATCTTGAGACGATGGTGTTCAGGGATGGTTTCCTTTTTATCAACGTGAGGAGGTTGGTATTCAGGCATGAGCAGAACTTGATCCAGTCCCAACTGTTGCCGTACTTGATCCGCAACAATAAGATGGGCATTGTGAACAGGGTTAAAATTCCCCCCTAAAATCCCAACTTGTTTGCGTTTTTTCTCCTTGATTTCTGGCTCCAACTCTACCTTGGTAAAGGGAGTCAATAGTTCGATTGTCATAGGCTAGTCCCCTTTATTTCTCTATAAAAACAGTTATTTGGAGTTTCGGTCTTAGATTTCTTTGACTTTCTTAGAAATCTTGCGATTTTCTTTCTTGCTGGATTGTTTAAACAAAATCAAGATGCGTCCTATTTTTTGGACTGTATCCACACCGATTTCTTCTTCCAAAATTTCAGCTACTTCGTGGATGTTTTCATCTGTGTTTTGTAAGAGAGTAACCTTGATTAATTCACGCGCATCAAGAGCTTGACGGACGCTGGTTTTGATTTGGTCGTTCAGTCCATTTTTCCCGATTTGGATGATAGGTTTGAGGATGTGTGCCTGGCTGTTGAGGAAGGCACGTTGTTTTGATGTTAATGACATAATTTTCTTCCTTGTTTTTTGATAGTTATTTTAGGTGGTGAGGGACGGTCGGAACTAATTTTCCAAAGATTTCATCTTTGAAAAATGGATTTCCTGACCTCACAATTGAGCCTTGGTCTCAATTGTGCCCCTTGCCAATCTACAGATTGGCAATCACACCACGGCAATAACTATCGCTATATGAGCTCACTTTGTTCGCTCAGCGATTTTGTTTTAAATAATTGCTTTTCGTATGACGACGGCGACGCCTTCTGGTGCCCAGACGGCGACTTTGGCAGTGCCTGTTACACGAATCCAACCTAGGCCTGAGATGACTAGGTCTGTCTTATCCTTGATTGTAAATACATGCTCAATCAGTTTTGGAAAATCTTCTTTTTCCTTACTGTTTGGAGGCGTGAGAAGGGTTCCGACGTGCTTGTCGTAAAATGCACTAGCGCCTTCAAGCTTAGTACGATGCAATTTGAGTTCATTGTCAAAGAAGGCTGTGAAACCTTGCTTTTCACCCGCAATGAAATCAAATCGTCCGAGACCACCTAGAAACAGAGTTTGTTCAGGATTTAGCTGATAGGTTTTAGGTTTGATTTCCTTTTTGGGGCTGACATACTTGAGGTTTTTGGCCGTCAAGTAGTGGGCCATCTGGTAACGATGGATAATCCCCGGTGTATCGTAGATATAAGATCCGTCGTCAAGCGGAATCTCGATTTTATCCAAGGTTGTCCCTGGGAAGCGTGACGTCGTGATGACATTCTGGTCACCCGTGATTTCTTGGATAATGGCATTGATTAAAGTTGATTTTCCAGCGTTGGTTACACCGACCACATAGACATCGCGGCCTTTACGGTAGTGTTCAATCTTGTCAATGACTTCCTTAATGGCATGTTTGTTTTGGGCTGAAGTTAGGACGACATCAACTGGACGAAGTCCTTCTTCGTGGGCACGTTCCATGAGCCACTGGCTAATCTTGCCTGGTTTAACAGACTTGGGCAAGATATCTTTTTTATTTCCAACTAAGAGGACATCATTGCCCGAGACAAAACGTGGCAAGCCTGGAATGACAGAGCCATTAAAGTCAAAGATATCAATGACATTGACCACTAAGGCATCACTGTCTCCCACCTCGTGCAAGAGCTTGAGGAAATCATCGTCCGTCAACTGGACATCCGTGATTTCATTGTAGTGGCGGAGACGGAAACAGCGTTGACAATAGACTTCGCCAGTCTCCAAACCTTTTTCAAGTGCCGACTGGGGAGTAAAACCAAGACCAGCCTTGTCTGTCGTCTGAATGGTTGCTCCACAACCAATACAGAGAATTTCTTCCATAGTTAAATTCCTTTTTTATATGTAATCGGTCCGTACTTTTCAGTGATTTTTCGCTTCACACGGCGCTCACGAGCTCGGTTGATCTGCGTTTTGATCGAGTCATGTTGGACCAAGGGCTTGACCAAGATTGAACGAATGCCTGCACGGTGGGCTGCTCGTATATCTGTCATGAGCTGGTCGCCAACCATGACCACTTCCTTTTTCTCATAGTGAAATTCCTTCATGGCACGGTCAATTCCAAATGTGAAGGGCTTCAGAGCCCAATAAACGTAGTCAATCCCAAATTTCTCAACTGCTCGTTGGACGCGTTTTTTGGTGTTATTTGACACTACGATAATGCGAATGCCCGCGTCCCGAAGGTCATGTAGCCATTGCTTCATCTCTGGTGTCCCGTCAGGGTTGTTCCAAGCAATAAGGGTATTGTCCAAATCGACCAAAACAGCCTTGATTCCCTGCGCCTGCAGGCTTGGGACTGTCAGATCATAGACTGCTTCCACAGCAAAATCTGGCATGTAGTTTTCAATCGCCATTCTGGCTCCTTTTCTTAACTTTTTTTCGCAATTTTCCTTAGTAACAAGGATAAAACAATCCATAACCCTGCACTAGCTATACTGATGTAGAGCCAAGCATGGGGCTCATCTGTTAAAGGTAGGGGAACATTCATTCCGAAAAAGCCTGTCACGACTGCCAAAACAGCTAGCAAGACTGAAATGATAGTCAAGGTTGTCAAATTATCATTCAGATTATTGTTTAGAATATTGTTGTAAGAGGCTGAAAGTTGCTGTAAAATCTGAGAGATTAGGTCTGTCATGGATACCAGCTGATGAGCCTCAATCATAGCATCATCAAACTGCTCTCTCTCAATCTCATCAAAACTACGATACAAGGCATGACCTTGAATATGCTCCAACAAAATCCGATTTTGTTTAGCAGCCGCAGTAAGATAAACCATACCCGTCTCCAAGTCGGAAAGGGCAAAAAGATTTTTCTTAGTTGTTCGCTGACGCAAGAGACCATTGACCTCGTCCTTACTCTTATCCATCTGCTCGATGACAGGGTAGTAGGCATTGCTGATGATTTCCAGACTGGCAAAAAGAAACTTGTAGATCGAAAGCGTGTCATGACTCTCCAGATAACGGGTCATTTGTTCAATGACATAGGCGTTCTTGGTATTACTAATGGTAATCAGGCGACGATGCTCCACGATAAAGGTCATGGGAAAAGTCTCATAGTAGGCCTTGTCCTTTTTCACATCTAGGACATTATAGATAAAGGTAACCGTCCCACTTTCACGGTGGTAGTCCATGTGGGCACGCTCATTCCTATCCAGTGCGTACTCAATGGTTTCCTTGTCCAAGCCGTAGATTTCAGAAAGGTCTTCTAGTTTATTCAACTTTCCGAGGTCTAGGTCTATCCAGGTACAACCATTGCCCAACTGCTTTTCTAAAACCATCTTTTCTCCTTTATTAAACTCCCTCTATTGTACCACAAATTACTTAAAATAACAGGTCTAGTCCGTGCGTGAGAAATTGCTAACAACCGTGATATTTCGGTTCGGAACAAAGTGAAGAGCTTGCTCCTCGCTACGAAGCTGTGTCGTACGAATTCCCACACTGACAACCTTACCCGATACAGTAATGGGGCCGTTGGTCAGAACAACCTCATCTCCCACATCCAGTTGACGTTCAAAAAGGATGAAAAAGCCATTGATGACATCAGACAGAAAACCTTGGGCTCCCATCCCAATCGCCACCCCAGCGATTCCAGCCCCAGCCAGCAAGCTAGATACAGGTAAGCCTAAAATCGATAAAATACAGTAGAGTAAAAAGAAATATGACGTATAATTAAACACATTTTCTAACAAACGTGAGATGGTTTTCTGGCGCCCGACATCATGATGAGACATTTTTAGAGAAGGTTTGGCAATTCTCTGCACCATGGTATGAAGCATTTTTTTAGCAATATAAAATACAATCAAAAGCAGTAAAAGAGAAATGACCTTGGTTAGAATATTTTCGATAATGGTTGTCACATCTAGCTTTTCAATATAAGCTTGAATAAATTTTTGCATATAAAACTCCTTTATTTCATTATACCATATTTTCATCAGTCTCATTATCCATAAATATTCAAAAAATAGACAGAAAATTCTTGATTTTGTCTATCGTTTATACTATAATCATAATCACTACACAGAAAGGAGATTATTATGAAAAGAATCATTCATGCTTGGAACAAGGCAAGCCTTGTCAAGCGTATCTTGATTGGTATGCTTTGTGGGGGAATTCTAGGACTGACCCTTCCTAATCTCTCAGGAATTGGGCTACTCGGTGATTTATTCGTTGGAGGTCTAAAAGCTGTTGCTCCTATCCTAGTCTTTGCTCTCGTTGCTAATGCCCTTTCCCAACATCAAAAGGGACAAGATAGCAATATGAAAACTGTTGTTTTCTTGTATATCCTAGGAACTTTTGCCGCTGCTCTTGTAGCTGTACTAGCAAGTTTCATCGTCCCTATTGAAATCACCCTAAATAGTGCTAATACCGATATTGCTCCACCAGATGGGATTGGACAGGTCCTCAGCAACCTCTTGCTCAAACTGGTTGACAATCCAGTCAACGCCCTGCTTACTGCTAACTATATTGGAATCTTATCTTGGGCAGTCATTTTTGGAATTGCTATGAGAGAGGCCAGCAAAAATAGTAAAGAATTACTAAAAACTATCGCTGACGTGACTTCTAAAATTGTCGAATGGATCATCAATCTGGCTCCATTTGGAATCCTTGGTCTTGTTTTTAAAACCATTTCTGACAAGGGAATCGGAAGCCTTGCCAACTACGGTATTTTATTGGTTCTATTAGTAACGACTATGCTTTTTGTTGCCCTTGTGGTCAACCCTTTGATTGCCTTCTTCTTTATGAGACGCAACCCTTACCCTCTAGTTTGGAACTGCCTCCGTGTCAGCGGTGTGACAGCCTTCTTCACTCGTAGTTCTGCGGCTAACATTCCTGTCAACATGAAACTCTGCCATGACCTTGGACTCAACCCAGATACCTATTCTGTTTCTATCCCACTTGGCTCTACTATCAACATGGCTGGAGCAGCGATTACCATTAACGTTTTGACCCTTGCTGCGGTAAATACTCTTGGAATCCCTGTTGACTTTGCCACAGCCTTTGTCCTCAGTGTGGTAGCAGCTATCTCAGCCTGCGGTGCTTCTGGTATTGCGGGAGGTTCCCTCCTTCTTATCCCAGTTGCTTGTAGCCTTTTCGGTATTTCTAACGATATTGCCATGCAAGTTGTTGGGGTTGGATTTGTGATTGGGGTCATCCAAGACTCATGTGAAACAGCCCTTAACTCTTCTACAGACGTCCTCTTTACTGCCGTTGCCGAATACGCAGCAGCCCGTAAAAAATAACTCATAAAGACAAGCCTGCTCAGGTCTTGTCTTTTACGCTTTTATTCTAACTTATTAGGAAACTCTTATGTCTATTAGCCAACGTACGACCAAGCTCATCTTAGCTACCTGTCTTGCCTGTTTTCTTGCTTATTTTCTCAATCTTTCCTCAGCAATTTCGGCTGGAATTATCGCTCTCTTGAGCCTATCTGATACGCGTAGAAGTACTTTAAAACTGGCTCGCAATCGACTCTTTTCCATGCTCCTAGCTCTGGCTATCGGTGTTCTAGCTTTTCACCTGAGCGGATTTCATATCTGGAGCCTCGGCCTCTATCTAGCCCTCTATGTTCCCCTGGCCTATAAGATGGGCTGGGAAATTGGCATCACACCAAGTAGCGTGTTGGTTAGCCATCTCTTGGTGCAAAAATCAACCTCTCCAGACCTTCTAGTCAATGAATTCCTTCTCTTTGCTATCGGTACAGGATTTGCCTTACTGGTCAATCTCTACATGCCTTCACGAGAAGAGGAAATCCAGCACTACCACACGCTGGTGGAAGAAAAGTTAAAAGATATCCTCCAGCGTTTCAAATATTATTTATCCAGAGGGGATGGACGCAACCGAGCACAGCTGGTGGAAGAATTGGACACCCTTTTGGAAGAAGTCCTCAGACTGGTCTATTTGGATCACTCAGACCACCTCTTTCACCAGACTGATTACCATATTCACTACTTTGAGATGAGACAGCTACAAAGTCGTATCCTGCGAAACATGGCCCAGCAAATCAACACCTGTCACCTAGCTGCCAGTGAGAGCCTGATTTTGGCTCAACTCTTTTCAAAAATTGCAGGTCAACTGAGCCAGACCAATCCTGCTTCTGATTTGCTAGATGAAATCGAACGCTATCTGGAAGTCTTCCGCAACCGCAGTCTGCCCAAGACAAGAGAAGAATTTGAAACCCGCGCTACCCTTCTTCAACTCCTACGTGAAACCAAAACCTTCATCCAAGTAAAAGTTGATTTTTACAAAAATATGGACAGTAAAAAAGAAAACCACTAAAAAACAGAACTTGCCAGCATTCTTGAAAAGTAGTATAATTATTGCATGCGCAATCATCTTGTGACGCAGAGACTGCCAGTTAATGGACTTTCTTCTATTTATGACTCTAAAAAGAAAGGAGACACTATGACCTATTTGGAAAAATGGTTTGACTTCAATCGGCGTCAGAAAGAAATTGAAAGTCTCCTGGAAGAGACCATTGCCCAACAGAGCGAGCAAAGTCTGACCTTGAAAGAGTTCTACCTGCTCTACTATCTGGACTTGGCCCAAGAAAAATCTCTACGCCAGATTGACCTGCCAGATAAGCTTCATCTGAGCCCGAGCGCAGTTTCTAGGATGGTGGCTCGCTTGGAAGCTAAAAATTGCGGTCTACTCAGTCGCATGTGCTGCCATCAAGATAGACGCTCTAGTTTTATCTGCCTGACAAGTGATGGGCAAAAAACACTGGCCTCTCTACAAAAGGCTGTCGAAGAAAGCTTGGAAGCAGGTTTGGATTTCTTGATTTAAGATGATTTTAGAAAAAAGTTGCGTGCGCAATCATTTTTATTGACATTCTCTTTTACAAGGAGTAAAATAAAGTCAAGATTAAACAAAGGAGTTTTATATGATCGAAATTACTTATCTAGACGCCAGTAAGAACGAAAGAACTGTGACTTTCGAATCCTATGAAGATTTTGATCGTTCGCAACAAGCTTGCATTATCGGCGTCGCAGACTACTACCCTGTCCAAAAATTGACTTATAAGGATCATGATTTGGACTACCATGGGACTTATGGAGATATCTTCTTCTATCTCAAGAAACAAGATTTAAGCCAATATAACTAAAAAAGGAGAAATACAATGGCAAAAGCAATTACAGATGCAACATTCGAACAAGAAACAAAAGACGGTTTGGTCTTAGTAGACTTCTGGGCAACTTGGTGTGGTCCATGTCGTATGCAAGGTCCAATCTTGGACAAATTGTCTGAAGAACTTTCAGAAGATGTCTTGAAAATCGTTAAAATGGACGTTGATGAAAATCCAAACACAGCTCGTGCTTTTGGAATCATGTCTATTCCAACTCTTCTCTTCAAAAAAGACGGCCAAGTTGTCAAACAAGTTGCTGGTGTTCACACAGCAGAACAAATCAAGGCCATCGTTGCTGAATTGAGCTAATCAAACGAGAGACCAAGTACTTTCTTTGGTCTCTTTTTTCTTGCCCTTTGCCATTTTTCAAAAAATATGCTAGACTGTATGTAGAATATTACGATGTTTGGGACATGCCATCGCTAAAAAAAACCTTGACTTGGTATTTTTTAGCTCCCTCAAGGGAGCTTTTTGCGTGCTCTGAACATTCCCCATTTTGGAAGGAGTACTATGAAACGTCAATCAGCCTTGGTCGTCTTTAGTGGCGGTCAAGATTCTACAACCTGCCTCTTTTGGGCTAAAGAACACTATGAAACGGTCGAAGCCGTTACCTTTGCCTACGGTCAACGCCATCATCTCGAAATTCAAGTCGCTAGAGAAATCGCTAAAGAACAGGGGATTCGTCATCATATCCTAGATATGTCTCTGCTGGGGCAAATCACTGAAAATGCCCTGACCTCTGATCTGGAAATTGAGCAAAAAGAGGGAGAGGTTCCCAATACCTTCGTTGATGGTCGCAACCACCTCTTTCTATCCTTTGCGGCAGTCCTTGCTAAGCAACGAGGTATTAAAGACATCGTGACAGGTGTCTGCGAGACAGACTTCTCAGGCTACCCCGATTGTCGAGATGTCTTTGTCAAATCCCTTAATGTTACCCTCAACCTTGCCATGGATTACGACTTTGTTATCCAAACACCTCTCATGTGGCTAGACAAGGCTGAAACTTGGGAATTGGCTGACCAACTCGGTGCCTTTGACTATGTTCGTGAAAAGACCTTGACCTGCTACAACGGGATTATTGGAAGTGGCTGTGGAGATTGCCCAGCCTGCCACCTACGTCAACATGGTCTAGATGTTTATCTCTCACAGAAAGGAGAGGACTAATGTTTTTTGCACCCAAAGAAATCAAACAGGATACTGGGGAGTCTCTTGTCTACAATCCTCACAGAACCTTGGTATCAAAAGAATTTACCTTCGATGCTGCCCACCACCTCTTTCACTATGAGGGAAAATGCAAATCCCTGCATGGCCACACCTATCATCTGCAGATTGCTGTCAGTGGATTTTTAGATGAACGTGGCATGACCTACGATTTCGGAGACATCAAAGCGATCTACAAGAACTACTTAGAGCCCCACTTGGATCATCGCTATCTCAATGAAACCCTGCCCTATATGAACACGACTGCTGAAAATATGGTTTACTGGATTTTCCAAACCATGAACCAAGAATTGCCAGACGAACGAGGCCTCCGTTTGGAATACGTTCGCCTCTATGAGACTCCGACTGCCTTTGCGGAGTTTAGACGGGAGTGGTTAGATGACTAGGGAACGTGTTCTCAAACTACCAGTTCTGGAAATTTTTGGCCCAACTTTTCAAGGTGAAGGTCGTGCTATCGGGCAGAAAACCATGTTTGTCCGCACTGCTGGTTGCGACTACCACTGCGACTGGTGCGATTCTGCCTTCACTTGGGATGGCTCTGAAAAGCCAACTCGTATGACTGCTGACGAGGTCATTGCTGCCTTGGATAAATTAGGGAGCTACGACTATGTAACCCTATCTGGGGGAAATCCTGCTATCCTAGCAGCCAACATGGCTGAGCTGGTCACCAAACTCAAGGAACGTGGTGTTACTCTGGCTGTTGAAACTCAAGGCTCTCGCTGGCAAAATTGGTTAAAAGACATCGACCAGGTTACTCTCAGTCCCAAACCTCCTTCATCCAAGATGGAAGTCAACTTTGAGACCTTGGACTTTATCGTTTCCCAACTTGATCCAGACAGGGTCACCTTTAAAATCCCTGTCTTTGATGATGCCGATTTGGCCTTTGCCAAAGGGATTCAAGAACGCTACCAACCAGATGTTCTCTTCTTATCAGCAGGAAATCCTGAGCCCAAGGCTACGGGTAATATTGTCCAAGACCAACTGGACCGCCTCAAAGAACTCTGGGAACGTGTCGCTGCTGACGACAGCTGGGGCAATGTCCGCGTCCTCCCTCAACTGCATACCCTCCTCTACGATAATCAACGTGGTGTTTAAGATTAGAAAGAAAAAATCATGTCACAACAAGAAGAAATGAAAAACCTAAGCCTACTAGGCAACAAAGAAACCAACTACATTTTCGAATATCAACCAGAAGTCCTCGAATCCTTTGACAATCGTCATGTGGAAAATGACTATTTTATCAAATTTAACTGTCCTGAATTTACCTCACTTTGCCCGATCACTGCTCAACCAGACTTTGCGACCATTTATATTTCCTACATCCCTGACAAGCTCTGTGTTGAGTCAAAATCCCTCAAACTCTACCTCTTTAGCTACCGAAATCACGGAGATTTTCACGAAAACTGTATCAACACCATCGGGAAAGACTTGGTCAACTTGCTAGACCCTCGCTATTTAGAAGTCTGGGGAAAATTCACTCCGCGCGGTGGCATTTCAATCGACCCCTACTACAACTACGGTAAGCCTGGAACTAAGTATGAAGGCTTGGCAGAACAACGCCTCTTCCAACACGACCTTTATCCAGAGAAAATTGACAATCGTTAAACTCATACTCAATGAAAATCAAAAATCAAACTAGGAAGCTAGCCGCAAGTTGCTCAAATCACTGCTTTGAGGTTGCAGATGGAAGCTGACGTGGTTTGAAGAGATTTTCGAAGAGTATCATACGAAAAAGCCCTGTTCCTCTAGATGAGGAGCAAGGCTTTTTGTTTTTCAATTATTCTTCTGTTCCAAGGAAGTTTTTTGCAACGAGGGCTGCAAGAACCCCACCAACGATTGGTGCAAGGATGAAAATCCAAACTTGTTGAAGGGCTGCGCCACCTACCAAAACAGCTGGTGCCAAGCTACGAGCTGGATTTACTGAAAGCCCAGTAATGTTCAATCCGACAAGAATCATCGCCATCAAGGACAAACCGATTACCAAACCAGCAATCGCGCCATTTCCCTTGCTTGCTGAAGTCACAGTCATGATAACCAAGACAAACAAGAAAGTTGCGATGACTTCAAACAAGAAACCACCAAAGACAGTGACACCGTTTGCCAAGGCATTTTCACCAAGGCTAGCAGTTGACATACCCGAGTTAGCCAAGAGGAAGAAGACTGCGCCAGAAGCGATGAAAGCTCCAACAACCTGACCAAGTATGTAGTTTACAAGTTCTGAAGATGACAAACGTTTGTTAACAAACATAGCAATCGAAACAGCTGGATTCAAGTGAGCACCTGAAACAGTTCCGATTGAGTAGGCTGCAACTACGATTGCCAGACCAAAGGCAACGGCAATCCCTAGGTGACCAAGACCTTCAACACCATTTCCAAAAACAACAGCTCCTGTCCCGACGAATACAAGCATGAACGTACCGATTAACTCAGCAACAAATTTTTTCATTTTCTTTCTCCTTTTTTCAAAAACTAGATACTAGTCTATCAAAAGTAGGAAAGGGTTTCAAGAAAATTGATTGGAAATTTTTTGAAAATCATAGAACTACTAGCAATACCTAATATTGAAAAGATTGAATAGCTTCTTTCAAGTCATCTTGTAAACTATTTCTCTGGTCAAGTTGGACATAGACTTCCAACAGACAGGATCTGAAGTTGGAAAATTTATAAAAATCTTCCCTTTCTTCTATCGGAAAGTCAACAGCTTTTATCCAAGAAGCTACTTGCTCTTGCGCTAACTTCCCTTGTAAAATAGGTTCATAGATCACTCTTGCTAAACGCCAATCCTCATCATCTGTAAAGCGAATCGAAACTCTTTTAAATAGTTGGCCAAGTATATCAAATACTTCATGAACTCTGTTTTTAGGAAAGTTGGGATGACAAACCACCTCTGTCAGTAAATCGGCTCCATGTGCAAAAGTATGAACCCAACCATACTGACTTGAAAAACCCGTTGTATCCTTTTCTTTTGAAAGATAATACAAACCTTGATTTAAAAGGACATTACGAATTCCTGCATTTAATTCCTGATAAAAAATCGATTGCTGGTTGGCATCTGCAGACAAGAGATTTGCATAAATAAGCGCCCTAAAAGAACGTTCAAGGGTTGACAGGCCTACCTTATCAATATCTTTATCTAACCCTCCATCAGATGAAATCCCTTCAGCAATGAAATGAAATTGTTCCTGTGTAAATAGCTCTTCCTGAATCCCTCTAGCAAAGCTTGTAAAAACAAGGTCATCACGAATTTCTGGAGAAGGATCTCCCAAATGATCAAGTAGCCACTGGATTTCTTCCTGGTTATAACTTAGTTTTTCTTCTGCTATTTTTCTAAGTAACTTTTGATACATGGTCAATACCTCTACATTTCTAGCAACTGTTCAAAAAGCTGTCCTTAAATGACTTTAGCAATTTGTAAAATTAAGTTAAAGAGAAAAAGACATTTATATTCAGAGAAACAGCACATTTCTGAAAGGATACATAAATGATTTATTCCATATTACCACAAATGAACTTGTAATGATAGAACTTTATCACAAAAATCACATTTCTGTCTCAAAAATTGCGAAAAACTAGTTATATAGTCATTTAGTTTTAAAAAAGCGTTCCAAACATTCAAAAATAGTTGGGACTTCCCTTAATAAATCTGTTACTTTCTTTTTCAAGATAGCCCAAGCTTGCTCAATAGGATTCAAATCTGGTGAATAAGGCGGTAGAGGTAAGAAAAAGTGTTTATCTTGGATGCAGAGTTCATCCAAAATGTTCTTGGGATCAAAACTAGCATTGTCCATGATAATAACATGAGGTGTCTTCAAAGCAGGCAGGAGTTGCGTTTTGAACCACTCCACAAAGAAATCGCTTGTCCTGCTGTTCTTGTAAATCATGGGAGCTATAAACTCTCCGTCTACTTGTCCTGCAACAATTGAAGTTCGCTCAAAACGACGTCCGCTAATCTTTTCATAGACTTTCTCCCCTCTAGGAGCCCCTGCATAAGGACGATAGAGGTAGCGGTCGATTCCTGT
>NZ_VMMQ01000082.1:0-2902 GCF_013277295.1 Streptococcus sp. 477 | reverse complement strand
AATCCTGTCTTCCCGATTCATGGCGGTGTAGCTCAGCTGGCTAGAGCGTCCGGTTCATACCCGGGAGGTCGGGGGTTCGATCCCCTTCGCCGCTATAATGATCTTGTCGGACCTTTAGCTCAGCTGGTTAGAGCTCTCGGCTCATAACCGAGTGGTCGTAGGTTCAAGTCCTACAAGGTCCATTTGAATATTGGAGGATTACCCAAGTCCGGCTGAAGGGAACGGTCTTGAAAACCGTCAGGCGTGTAAAAGCGTGCGTGGGTTCGAATCCCACATCCTCCTTTTATATTAACGCGGGATGGAGCAGCTCGGTAGCTCGTCGGGCTCATAACCCGAAGGTCGTAGGTTCAAATCCTGCTCCCGCAATAAGGCTCGGTAGCTCAGTTGGTAGAGCAATGGATTGAAGCTCCATGTGTCGGCGGTTCGATTCCGTCTCGCGCCATTTTATTGATAGTATTTATGCGGGTGTAGTTTAGTGGTAAAACTACAGCCTTCCAAGCTGTTGTCGCGAGTTCGATTCTCGTCACCCGCTTTGAACTTTGTTCAAATTACCAAGTTTTTTAACTTGGGCGCGTAGCTCAGGTGGTTAGAGCGCACGCCTGATAAGCGTGAGGTCGGTGGTTCGAGTCCACTCGTGCCCATTAATTGGAGAATTACTCAAGAGGCTGAAGAGGACGGTTTGCTAAATCGTTAGGTCGGGTAACTGGCGCAAGGGTTCGAATCCCTTATTCTCCGTTTTAATGAGAGTTTGTAACTCTCTTTTTCATTTGGCTCTTTGTCAACTGTAGTGGGTTGAAGTCAGCTAAGCTCGAGAAAGGACAAATTTCGTCCTTTCTTTTTTGATGTTCAGAGCGATAAAAATCCGTTTTTTGAAGTTTTCAGGCTCTTTGTCAACTGTAGTGGGTTGAAGAAAAGCTAAAATCTTTATATATTGTCGATTTTATGGTTGTTCTAATTTATTATTACTTCCAACTCTTGAGAGAAATTTCTCCGCTATTGAGCCAGATTTCTTTTCCGTTATCACATTGCACCAAAAGTTTTCCACTTTCAGAGATGTCTTTAGCAAGTCCCTTGTAGTCTTTTTGATCTAGTGTGAAAGTAACTTCTTTTCCAAGAACGAATGACTGTTTTTTGTATAGGTATAATAGCTCTTCTGCTGGTGTTTCGAAGAAAGTACGCCAGATTTCTATGATCAATTCATTCCTTGTTATAGGAGCTGTAGCTTTAAATAAGCTGGCAGCTTTTTCTTTTAATTCCTGAGGGAAGTCTTTAATAGTGAAATTGATACCTACTCCAATAATGATATCTGTGACTAAGCCAGTTTCTACAGAGGTCATTGCTTCAGTGAGAATTCCTCCAATTTTATGATTGTTTAGGTAGATATCATTGACCCATTTTATGTCGACATCTATTAAAGTTAGGTTCTTAATGGCTTTGTAGACAGCTCCAGCTACAAGTAGTGTGTAGGACGGTAATTTGTCATAGGGAAGATTTGGTTTAAGATGGAGGGTCATATAAATGCCACCTTGAGGAGAGTAGAAGGAGCGTTGAAAACGGCCACGCCCTGCTATTTGATAGGAAGCTAGATAGAGGGTGTTTGCTTCATAGCCTAAATCAATTGCTTCTTTTGCATCTAGTTGTGTTGATTTTGTTTCGGGTTTAAAACTGATTTTAATTGGAAGATTTTCTTCTAGAATCTCTGGAAGAATAAGGTCACCATTCATCAGTTTATATCCTCTATTTTTGATACTATCAATTTCAATCCCTTCTTGTTCTAGTCGCTTGATAGCTTTCCAAATTGATGTTCGGCTTAGGGATAGTTTTTCTGCGATTTTTTCTCCGCTGATATAGTCGGTTTCTTTAGATAGGATTTGGTAGACAGCTTGGTAGGATTTCATAATGTTGCCTTTCTCACTAGTTGGTATTGAGAGTATTCTTTTCTTGTATGACTTGGAGTCTGATTAAAGTATTGTTTATAAGCTTTCGAAAAATGTAGTGGATCTGAAAAACCTACCGAGTATGCAATTACCTTGATGGATTCTTGGGTATTTTCGAGAAGTTGTTTAGCTCGGTGCATTCGAACGTAGAGTAGGTATTCTTTGGGTGATAAGGTATTAAATTCTTTGAATACGCTTGATAAGTAGCTTCTGTGAACGGATAGTTCTTTTGTTAAATCTTGAATTGTAAGTGATTGAGGATAGTGGCTATCAATTAATCGTTTGCATTCAAGATAGAGTTGGTAGGTTGATGAAATATTCTTTTTTCTGATTGGGAGCAATAGTTCCCAGATGAAACATCAGTTCATGGAGTTGTCCCATGATATGGAGTTGAGCTAATTCATTGGATTTTGTAATCTGAGCGAAGCGAACAATGTCTGAGATGAGTTTTGCAGTAGTCTGGGTATGACAAGTTTCAGATTGGATGAGATAGGATTGATCAGAAATTTGAGAAAGGGCAAAAAAAATCAGGAGCTTTCCCTCCAGTGATTCCTAACCAGTAGTAGGCCCAAGGTTCTTTACTATCTGCTTGATATAGTCATTTAGTTTTTAAAAAGCGTTCCAAACATTCAAAAATAGTTGGGACTTCCCTTAATAAATCTGTTACTTTCTTTTTCAAGATAGCCCAAGCTTGCTCAATAGGATTCAAATCCGGTGAATATGGCGGTAGAGGTAAGAAAAAGTGTTTATCTTGGATGCAGAGTTCATCCAAAATGTTCTTGGGATCAAAACTAGCATTGTCCATGATAATAACATGAGGTGTCTTCAAAGCAGGCAGGAGTTGCGTTTTGAACCACTCCACAAAGAAATCGCTTGTCCTGCTGTTCTTGTAAATCATGGGAGCTATAAACTCTCCGTCTACTTGTCCTGCAACAATTGAAGTTCGCTCAAAACGACGTCCGCTA
>NZ_VMMQ01000081.1:0-37602 GCF_013277295.1 Streptococcus sp. 477 | reverse complement strand
TTAGCTGTACCTGTTTCTGGCACATCTTGGATCGTTTGACGTCCAGTTTCTTGAGCACTTGTTACTCCGGCAGCATCGTTGGCATTGTCTACAGCTCTCTTGGCATTTTCTAGAGCTTCATCTACGGCGTTCTTCGCAGCTTCTTTCTCTTCATTTGTCAAGTTGTTATTGCCAGCGATTTGAGCTTTCTTCTCTTCTGCTTTGCGTTCAAGCTCAGCCTTAGCTGCTGATTTAGCTGTACCTGTTTCTGCTTCTTGCCTTTCCCTTTCTTTTTTCTTAACCTCCCATTCGCTTTGCTTCATAAATACATCTTCTTTAGGAACTTCTAAAACAGCTAACTCTTGATTGGAATCTCCAATTACTCTTACCTTAATATTTTCACCAATCGATTCCATATTTATTAATATACGTCTTGCGTCTGGATGTTTCTGAAAAATATCTAAGACACCAGGATCAGTTTCACTTTCGTCTCTATAGACATTGTCACGTCCCGCACCAGTTTTAGCCGGATCTTTCACTCTACGTCTTACCGTTGTCACTTCGGTAATCGGATCTGTATAGACTTCAAATACATTCTTAGTTTTAGTATTAGCATTTAGCCAATTATTTTTAGCATACGGCCATTGCTCATAAAGATATCCCTTATCATTATACTTGTCATCCGGTACAGGGTGTTGATTAACACCATAAACATACCGCCCATTCAACCTTGATGCCCGGTCTTCCCCGACACTCCTAGCTCTTCTAACGGGAGCATGCTGACCAGAGTTACTTGTTTCTTCAGCACTTCTATCACTTCCGCTAACGGCACTACTGTTGCTTCTATCTGACCCTTCAGAACTTTCCCCATTATTGCTTGATGGAGAAGCGTCCCTATCACTGCCAACAGGAGTACGCTGAACAGAATTACTTGTTTCATCAGCACTTCGCTCACTTCCATTCGAAGCTTCACTAGCTCCCTCCGCAGCTGGATCCGATTTAGGCTCAGAACTCTCAAGAGACACCTCTGTAGCATTTACTGTAGTATCCGCCTGAACAACACTAGCTCGTGCTCCTAAAAACATCAATGCGGCAACCGCGACACTGGCGGCACCAAAGTGGTACTTACGAATGGAGTAACGGAAGACCTTTTCTCTGTTACACTTTCTAAAATCCATAACTCTTTCTCCTTTAAAAATATGATTGAAGAGAACATGTCATTTTCCTCTTCGATTGACAATAATATATAAATAGCAACTTACGACTATTTACCCCACTGTATCTCCTATGAAGAATATACAGTCTAGCAGCAATTATACCACCCCCCCCGAATTTTGCAAGGAAAAACATTTGATTTTTTCGGTTTTGTAATTCGAATGTGATAATGTCTTTAGTAAATCGAACGTGAAAATGTCCCATTTGATAAAATAGTCGTATGAAAAGGATCCAACTGAATATGAATGAAGCGAAAAAATATCTTGTGATAAAAGCTATAGACCAAGGAAAGAAAACAAAGAATCGAGCCTGTGTCGAACTGAACCTTTCTAAAAGACAAAGCAATCGTCTGCTACTAGCCTATCAACAGAAAGGAAAAGAAGTCTATTTCAGCAGAAAGACGAAAGCATTCGTTATAAAAGAAGTTGACGGTGACATCTACCTCAATATCGCTGACAAGATCTATCACACAAAGGAGCTACTAGTTCATGAACTCTATTCGAAAAACTTTGAATCAGAACCAGAACAAAAAAAGAAAGACGCAAGTATGTCCCTCCACAAACCCATCCGTGGAAACTCACATCTTTCAAACAATATCTTCAGAAAAATAAAAAGGATTATGAAGAGTTTACTAGTGAGGAGCTTCATTCTCCTCAGCTACAAGTATAATCTATTTCTCGCTAAATGGGAAGCTGTTCCTTAAAGGAAATCACTCTATCCCTTACATTTAGGAGAGAGAAAGTAAGGAGTCTAAGACAAGCATTTCATTTGATAAGAGGCTTGGAGCTGTGAGGCTGGAGAGCTGTGAGGCTGGAGAGCCAAGGCTAAGACTAGCCTTGGTTTAGCTGAAAAAACAGCTTCAAGGGTTCCTCGTATCAAATAAAATCAAAATAATTGCCCTCAATCTCACCATTTTTTTGGGACATCATCACTTTCGATTGACAATTCTTCAGTGAAATGAGTTTGTCACAAATCTCAAACCAGCTAAAAGTAGTTCATAAATAAATGCCAACTTCCTTTCTCTATCTGTAAGATACTCATCAGATTATATAGTCTAGGAAGTAAGAGTTCTTTTTTATCCCTTTTTTTGTAATAGGCGTACCTCTCACTACTAATTACTTGCAATAATACCCGTATAACTTTTACAGCGGTGTTAGTTCAGTTCCTTCATAATATCGATGTTAACTTTTAACACAGACACCCTATCTTCACCTAGAAATCCAAAAATTTTTGTTACTGTATGCTTGTCAATGATTTCTTCCAGTCTAGGCAAGCTAATACCTGTTGTCTTAGAAATACGGGGGAGTTGTAGTTTAGCACTTTCTGGACTGATTTCTGGATCCAATCCCGAAGCCGATGTTGTTACCAAATCAGCAGGGATATCTCTGATTGAAATAGTTGGGTTTTCTTCTATGAGAAGAGACAGTTCCTTTTGAACACGTACTTTTAGTTCAGGATTACTAGGAGCCAGATTTTGGGAACCAGAAGTAATATCCCGCCTTTGTCCACTTGGGTCTCCTTCGCTAAGGTAGGTATTATACTGAATAGCAGATGGTCTACCATGCAGAAAAGCAGCTGACGAAAATTCTTGCCCAATTAAAGCCGATCCAATAAGCTTCCCATCCTGCTTAATTTGACTACCATTGGCTTGAACAGGAAAAATAAACTGCCCTAATCCGGTAATCAGCAAAGGGTAAAATAATCCACAAACCGCCCCAAATAAAAGACTTAGTCGGACAGAACGTCTGATATGTATAAATATTTTTCTCATGATTGTTATTCATTCCTTTCATGTTCAACCCAAGGAAAAGACACTGATTCTTTTAAACGTAAAGCAATGTAGATAAGTTTCAATCTTATTCCTCCAAATATTATATTATATTAAACTAATCTTATCAGGATAAACCCAATAGATACAATAATGGAGTAATACTCATATCAATGATTTTAATTCCAATAAACGGGATGAAGACTCCACCCAAACCATAAATCAGCATGTTATGAGCCAAAACTTTTTCTGACCTTTGAGGCTTATAAGAAACTCCTTTCATCGCAATCGGAATTAGAAGAGGAATAATAATGGCATTGAAAATCAGAGCCGATAAAATTGCGCTGGAAGACGTTGATAATGACATGATATTTAACGATTGCATTTGGGGAATACTGCGCATAAAAATAGCTGGAATAATGGCAAAGTATTTGGCAATATCATTAGCAATTGAAAAAGTGGTTAAAGCTCCTCGCGTCATTAATAATTGCTTTCCAATTTCAACGATATCCAGAATCTTGGTTGGATCGCTATCTAAATCCACCATATTAGCAGCTTCTTTAGCAGCACTTGTTCCAGAATTCATAGCAATACCGACATCTGCCTGAGCTAGTGCTGGGGCATCATTAGTCCCATCTCCTGTCATCGCAACAACTTTTCCTAAGCGTTGTTCTTTTTTAATAGCTTCAATTTTATCTTCTGGCTTGCATTCAGCGATAAAGCTATCAACGCCTGCTTCTTGAGCTATGGTCGCAGCGGTAAGAGGATTATCACCGGTACACATAATAGTTTTAATTCCCATTGCCCGTAGGCGAGCAAAACGCTCAACTAAACCTGGTTTGATGGTATCCTTGAGAGCAATCACTCCCAAAATATTCTGCCCCTCCACTACTGCCAGTGGAGTTCCCCCAGCTGAAGCAATTCTTTCACTGATAGACTTCAAATCTTTCGGAATCACACCACCTTTACCTTTAATATAGCGACTTATAGCATCTGTGGCACCCTTACGTATCATTCCCCCATCAACAAAGTCTATCCCACTCATTCGTGTTTGAGCAGTAAAATCAATAAAGGTCATATCTTCAGAAATAGGAGGAATACTTGCCCCATATTCTTTAGCGAGCTTAACAATTGATTTTCCTTCCGGTGTATCATCCTGTAGAGAACTTAGCATAGCTGCTCTTATTAAAGACTCTTGACTAACACCATCTACAGGAACAAAATGAGCAGCCATACGATTTCCAAAGGTAATGGTTCCTGTTTTGTCCAAAATCATAGTATCCACATCACCACTAGACTCCACTGCTTTTCCTGACATAGCAATCACATTAAACCGTGTAACGCGATCCATACCTGCAATTCCAATTGCTGACAGCAGACCTCCAATTGTTGTTGGAATTAAACATACGGTCAATGCCACAAGAGTAGTAACTGTAATCTTTATGTGCAAAGCGCTAGCAATCGGGTACAAACTTCCAATTACCATTAAGAATATAATTGTTAAGCTGACTAGCAAAGTATTCAAGGCAATTTCATTAGGGGTTTTTTGCCGAGAAGCACCCTCTACCAAGGAAATCATTTTGTCCAAGAAAGACTCTCCAGCACGTGAGGTCATTTTCAACTTAAGCCAGTCACTAGCAAGAGTTGTCCCTCCTGTTACAAAAGCAAAATCACCACCAGGTTCTTTGATCACCGGAGCTGACTCTCCTGTAATAGCTGATTCGTCTACAGAAGCAATTCCTTCAATAACTTCACCGTCACCAGGAATTAATTCTCCTACCTTAACCAGAACGATATCTCCTTTTTGCAAGGCTGTGGCCTCAATAGTTTCTTCAAGAAGGGTCTGACCATCATTGTCAAAATAGAGTCGTCTAGCTGTCATATTTTCTTGCGTCTTTTTTAAACTTTCAGCCTGTGCTTTTCCTCTTCCTTCCGCAATGGATTCAGCAAAATTAGAAAATAATAAAGTTAAAAATAAGATCACTGCTACTATGCCATTATACAATTGACTACTTTGGCTATCTTGTTGAGCATCAACGGGGATAATTGTTAAAAAGAAGGTCAGAACAAAACCAATTTCAACTACAAACATTACTGGATTTTTAATCATGTAACTAGGGCGAAGTTTTACGACCGCTCCTTTAAGGGAACTGAGTAGTATCTTTTGTGTCAGAAAGTAAGTTTTCTTTGAAATCATAATAAACCTCATTGAGTTAGAAATTCAGCTAAAGGTCCTAGTACAAGGACTGGTAAGAAAGTTAAGGCTGATATAATCAACACTATCACACCTAAAATAATGGCAAAAGTCCCCGTATCTGTTTTTAAAGAACCTAGGGAATCATTCACATGTTGCTTAGTCATTAACGAACCAGCAATCGATAGCTGAAGAATCAAAGTCACATAGCGTCCAAAAAACATAGCTAATCCTGTAGATATATTCCAGAATAAAGTATTGTCTTTTAGTCCTTCAAATCCCGATCCGTTGTTAGCAGAAGCTGAGGTAAATTGATAAATCACTTGTGATAAAGAATGAAATCCTGGATTGGTAACACTGTTAAATCCTGCTGGCAATGAGACAGCTACTGCTGAAAAACCTAGAATAATCATAGGGTGAACCATGATGGCTAAAGCAATTAAAGTCATTTCTTTACCTTCAATTTTTTTTCCTAAATAAACAGGTGCACGCCCAATCATTAATCCACAAATAAAAACAGTAAGAAGAACGTACAGCATCATATTCATTATTCCTACACCTTTACCGCCAAATATAACATTGAGCATCATGTTAATCATAGCTACTCCACCACTTAGAGGAGTCAAAGTATCGTGCATATTATTCACGGAACCCGTTGTAAAAGCCGTTGTTATTTCTGTAAATAGACCAGACATTGGAATACCGAACCTAACTTCTTTACCTTCCATACTTCCCATTGATTGATTCAAACCCAATTGATGCAAGACAGGATTTCCTCTACTTTCTGACCAAACAATAATGGATAAACCAACAAAAAATAAGAATAGCATAACAATCAGAAGCGGTCTTGCCTGTCCTCCTAGTTTAATAAACGTAGATTTAGTGGACTTATAAGAAACTTTCTGTACAGATTCAAAGGGATGATCTTCCTTTTTCCTAGATGAAACCATATGACCAAAAACAACTACCATAGAACCTGGTAACAACATCATAGATAGCATTTCAATAATATTTGTGATTACATTAGGGTTTTCAAAGGGAGTTGCTGAATTTGCTGCAAAAAAACCACCACCGTTGGTTCCCAAGTGTTTAATAATTTCAAGAGAAGCGACCGGTCCCATTATAAGACCTTGTAAATTGCCCTCCAAAGTAGTCGCATATAACTCTTTTGATAGTGTTTGGGGAACCCCCTGTGAAATAAGTAACAAAGAGCCTATTATTGAAAAAGGAAGCAACACTCGAGTAATCACCCGAACAAAGTCAACATAGAAATTCCCCATGTCTTGATACTTGCCTGATACACCTCTGATAAAAGCCATAGCAGCAGCATAGCCTGAAGCAGCTGAGGTAAACATCATAAAAGTAATGACAACCATCTGACTAAAAAAAGACAAATCCCTCTCACCAGCATAATTTTGTAAATTAGAATTGGTGATAAAAGATATGACTGTATTGAAACTCAGGCTTGATTCTAATGAACCAACACGGGTGGGGTTCAAAAAGAAAAAGGCCTGTGTTCTTAGGATTACATAAGCCACTAGAGCCATAACAGCATTAGTTAAAATAAGGGCTACAGCATACTCCTTCCAAGTCATTCCTTTTTTGTCCACATCAAGCAACTTATAAATCCACCTATCAATAGGATCCATAATGGGATCTGCAAAAGTTTTTTGCTGGCTAGCTATATGGTAAAGATACTTTCCAGTTGGTAATATAATAATACAAGCCAGTACTAAGACAAATATGATTTGTAACATCTCACATTCCTCCTAAAATCTCTCCGGGTGTAACAGAGCATAAAATAAATAACAGATTAATAAACCAAAAATTATTCCTAATACTATCATAGTACACTCTCCCTCTAATCACCTTTAAGGTGCTTATCACACCAAACAATAAAACCAATCATTAACAAAAAAATAAAAAATAAAACTAGAAACATTATGAAATCTACTAGCATTGTATCCTCCTTCAAGAATATAATCATTCTACCACGAAAAGTATAAAAATGATATAAAGATTACGGATATAAAATAAAGATTATATAAAGATTGTCTCCTAAAATAACCTAAGACAACCTATCCTAAGACTTGTTTCAAATAGCTGCCAAGAAATTACAAATCAGGTGAATAAAATTCTTTTTGGATTATTTGTCATCATAATTTTCAATCTTAATCATACGATAACCGATACCAATATGAGTTTGAACCATTTTAGAGTAACCCAATCCTAATTCGATTTTTTTTCGCAATGTATTAACAAAAACTCTCAAAGCAGAAAAATCTTCCTCATAATATCCCCAAATTTCCTTGACAATAAAACGATAAGTCAACACTCTATCAACATTCTCTGATAGAAGACAAAGCAACTTATACTCAATCGGGGTTAAGTGAATTTCTTGGTTATTAACAAATACACGATTAGATAAAAAATCAACATGTAGCCAGCCATTAGTAAAAGATGATTTTTCAGAATTACCGTCACTTTGTTGATTAATCTGCTTTGACCTCCTAAGACTAACTCTTAACCGAGCGAAAAGCTCATCAATGCTAAAGGGTTTCGTCAAATAATCATCTGCCCCAGCATCAAGTGCATCAATCTTGTCACTTTCTTCTCCACGTGCACTAACAACAATAACAGGTAGCTGTGAAAAGCTACGAATCTTGTCAATAATGTCTTTACCATCCATATCTGGCAAACCCAAATCCAATAATAATAAATCTGGAAATTGCGAAATGATCTGACGCAAAGCTTCCTCTCCAGTCCGAACTGATACATAATGATAACCTTCAACTTCCATTGCTAAGGATAAAAGTCTGTTAACGGAAGAGTCATCTTCACAAATTAAAATCTTAACATTTTCATTTTTCATGTAATACATTCACCTCCGCTAGTGGTAGTGTAAATCCAAAGATAACTCCTTTAGGAGTATTGTCATGGACGTAAATAGTCCCCCCATGTGCTGTAATAATACTCTTACATAAAGATAGTCCTATACCTAGGCCTCTTTTACCATCGGATGCCAAATTTTCTGATGTATAAAAAAGGTCAAAAATCTTTTCTTTTGCTTGATCGTTAATACCAGGACCATCGTCAGAAACCTCAACCACCAGGTTCTGATCCTTTCTATTACTCGTCAATGTAATTAAAGATCCTTCATGCGTATATTTAACTGCATTGTTAATGATATTAACCAGTACTTGCACAATCAAGGGAGCATCCATTTTAGCTATTAATAAATCATCTGATAAAATTAAAACAAAGTCATGATTCTTAATATGTTGATCCACATGTTTCAAAGCTTCTTCAATCAACTCATCGAAAACATTTATTCTTAATGAAAGAGTAGTATCATTATCCAATTTAGTAATTGACAATAAATTTTCAATCAGATTAATCAACCACATAGAGTCATCGTAAATATAGGCAGCTAATTCTATCATACGCTGTTTCTCCATAATTCCCCCCGTCTCCATCATTAATTTAGACTGACCTGATATGCTTGTAAGTGGAGTTCTCAAATCATGTGAGATTCCCCTTAACAAATCAACCCTTAACTGTTCTTTTTGTATTTTAAGTTCCATTTTTTGTTGTTCTTCGCGTAATGCTTCTTTTTCTAATGCCAAGGATGCCTCTCCTAAAACAGTTAGAATAACAGATTTTTCAAACAGGTCAATCATTGTTTTATCCTCTATTAAAATACCAATAATAGCAAAAACAGAATCTTTACCTCTGACAGATAAATACAGAAATTTAGCAGCAGACAAGGTGTTTGTTGTTGCTCCAGCTTGTTTATTATTATATAAAACCCACTCAACCACTCCTCGCTCATTGTACTGATAGTAATCAGCTAAGGTCCTCAAAGAATGACTGGTAGGGAAATATTTCGGCGTCTCCAAAGTACCACCTGTTACAGGATAAATCACCACATCACTATTCAATAATTTTTTGACTTGAATAGCTAGTTCTTCTAAAATAGAAGGAATAGAGTCTGCCTGAGATAATCCTCTATTTGTTTGTAGTAACAACTCTGTTAGATAAGATTTTTCAGTAGATAATCTTGCCTGCTCTTGAATCCTTTTTATGAGACTAGAAGTAATCAGACCAGTAATTAACATAATAGCAAAAGTCATAGGATAAGTAGGATTAAAAGAAGTAAAAGTGTAGTAGGGGGCCACAAAAAAGTAATTAAAACAAAGAACTGATAAAATAGAAGAAATCACACTATAAAGTTTTCCTTTTGTCCAAACAGCATTTATTTGAACACTTAATATGTATATTATTATAATGTTGTTGGTACTGAGATTCCAGAAACGAAATAAAAGACCTGTTAAGGTTACTAGCAACAATACCACCAGTGTTTTAACCAAATCACTGAAAGAAAATTGCCATTTAGAAAACCAAGAAGGCAACGAGAGCTTACCAACCGAAGTCTCTTTTTTTCCTCTAGTATTATGGACTACAAACATATCCAAATCAGGAACATTCTTACTAAGAACTTCCACAATATTTTCTTTAGGCCAAATAGTTCTGGAGCCACTTTTTCCGACTACTAACTTAGAAACACGGCTCAATTTTGCGTAATCAGCAATCTGCTTGGTCACATTATTATAATCCATAACTGTCACCTTAGCTCCCAACCGCTCTGCCAATTCCAAGTTCTGATGTAACTCCTGATTAGTCAGTTCCCTATCTAAACTACCAATATACAGGGCTGTAAAGTCTGCATTAAGAGCACTTGCTAATCTTGAAGCAGCGCGAATGACATGTGAAGAGGAGGGAGAGGGTGACACACAGACCAAGACATGTTCCTTGGTCACAATACTATCTTTAACTTTTTTTCCTCGAAAAGCACTTCCATTAATCTGATCAGCTGCTTTGCGCAAAGCGATTTCTCTCAAAGATATTAACTTTTCTTCAGTAAAAAAGTGACGCTTGGCCAATTTAGCTTGCGATTTAGAATAAATTTTTCCTTTATCCAATCGTTCAAGTAAATCTGATGGGTCAATATCTACAAGTTCAATCTGATCAGCCTGATCAAAAATAGCATCTGGAATTATCTCATTAACTTGAATCCCTGTAATAGCTTCAATCACATCGTTTAAACTTTCAATATGTTGGACATTTACAGTAGTATAGACATCAATCCCTGCATAAAGCAGTTCCTTAATATCTTGGTACCTCTTTTTATTACGTGACTCAAAACAGTTAGTATGAGCCAATTCATCCACTAAAATAATGCGTGGTTGACGCCTTAAAGCAGTATCAATATCAAACTCATTCAAGGTGATACCTTTATATTTTATTGTTTTAGGAGATAATTGCTCAAGACCAATCAGTAAAGCCATAGTCTCAGGTCGATTATGAGGTTCAATGTAACCTACTACCACATCTACTCCAGCTTTTTGAGCTCGCTGCGCTTCTCTAAGCATAGCATAGGTTTTTCCAACTCCTGCAGCATAACCAAAATAAATTCTTAACGCCCCTGTTTTCATAACATCACCTTAGTTAACCCAACCTTTTGTAGTAAAATCATTTATCAGAAGTCATTATAACCTAATTTTATTTTTTTTACAATAGCCTTCCTGAGATTATATCATGGGACGAGTATGAGTTCACCAAGGGAAAGATGAGTTTCATTGCGCAAGATTTTAACAAGCTCAATATCATCACTGTTCTTGAGGGTAGAACACAAGCTGTCATTCGTAATCACTTTCTTAAGTATGATAGAGCCGTCCGATGTCGCGTCAAAATTATTACTATGGATATGTTTAGTCCTTACTATGACTTGGCTAAACAGCTTCGCTTTCGAATTTCTAGGCTCAGGCTGAAACATCTCCCAGACTGTTTCACTCCCTAATGCAAAAATTGTTCTTGATCGTTTTCACATTGTGCAACATCTAAGCCGTGCTATGAGTCGTGTCCGTGTCCAAATCATGAATCAATTGGATCGAAAGTCTCATGAATACAAGGCTATCAAGCTCTACTGGAAGCTCATCCAGCAAGATAGTCGTAAACTCAGCGATAAACGATTTTATCGCCCTACTTTTCGTATGCACTTGACCAATAAAAAAAATTCTAGATAGACTTTTGAGCTATTCAGAAGACTTGAAACACCACTATGATTTCTACCAGCTCTTGATTTTTCACTTTCAGAATAAGGAGCCTGACAGATTTTTCGGACTTATTGAAGACAATCTTAAGCAGGTTCATCCTCTTTTTCAGACTTTCTTTAAAACCTTCCTCAAAGATAAAGAGAAGATTGTCAACGCCCTTCAACTACACTATTCTAACGCCAAATTAGAAGCAACCAATAATCTCATCAAACTCATCAAACGCAACGCCTTTGGTTTCCGGAACTTTGAAAACTTCAAAAAAACGATTTTCATCGCTCTGAACATCAAAAAAGAAAGGACGAAATGTGTCCTTTCTAGATATTAGCTGACTTCAACCCACTACAGTTGACAAAGAGCCAAAAATCCCCTGGCAAGTACCAGAGGATAAGAGCTTATTTCATTGTTGGGAAGAGCAATACATCACGGATAGTAGTTGTATCAGTGAGAAGCATGCAGAGACGGTCGATACCGATTCCCAAACCACCTGTTGGTGGCATACCATATTCAAGAGCCTCGATGTAGTCATAGTCGATACCGGTCGCTTCATCGTCACCAAGTTCTTTTGCTTTTGCTTGGGCTTCAAAACGACTAAGCTGGTCGATTGGATCGTTGAGCTCAGTAAAGGCATTACCGTACTCCTTAGTCATGATGAAGAGCTCAAAACGGTCAGTAAAGCGTTGGTCTTCAGGGTTCTTCTTAGCCAGTGGAGATACAGCTACTGGATGTCCATAGACAAAGGTTGGTTGGATTAAAGTTTCTTCAACAAACTCTTCAAAGAAGGCATTGATGATGTGACCAACCTCAGTATAGTGTTTCTCAACTGGAACTTTCTTCTCAGCAGCGATGGCCTTAGCTTCTTCCAAAGTCATATCTTGCCAGAAATCTACACCAGTAATTTCTTTGATAGCATCCACCATGTGAACACGTTTAAATGGTTCGTTGATTTTGATTTCAGTTCCTTGGTAGTTGACTGGGCCGTCGCCCTTAACTGATTTAGCAGCATGTTGGATAATGCCTTCCGTCAAGTCCATGATATCTTGGAAGTCTGCGTATGCTTGGTAAACTTCGATAGAAGTGAACTCAGGGTTGTGAGTAGCATCCATTCCTTCGTTACGGAAGATACGGCCAATTTCATAGACGCGTTCCATACCACCCACGATAAGGCGTTTCAAGTGAAGCTCAGTCGCGATACGAAGCACCATGTCAATGTTTTGGGCATTGTGGTGGGTGATAAATGGACGGGCAGAAGCACCACCAGCTTCGTTGTGAAGAACAGGTGTTTCCACTTCAAGGAAACCTTTTTGGTCAAGGTAACGACGAATTTCAGAGATGATTTTTGAACGAGTGACAAAGCGTTCAAAGCTTTCACGGTTAGAAATCAAGTCAAGGTAACGTTTACGGTAAATTGTTTCAACGTCTGTCAAACCATGGAATTTCTCAGGAAGAGGACGAAGGGCCTTAGACAAGTGTGTGATGTGAGTAGCCTTGATAGAGAGTTCTCCCATATCCGTACGCATCACTTCACCTTCGACACCAAGGAAGTCACCAAGGTCTGCTTTTTTGAAGATTTCGTAGTTTTCTTCACCGACAGCATCCTTACGAACGTAGATCTGGATTTGACCTTCGCGGTCTTGAAGGTGGGCAAAACCTACTTTACCTTTACCACGTTTGGTTACCAAGCGTCCTGCGATAGTAGCTGTTTCGTTTTTATCGTGTAATTGTTCTTTATCGAGGTCAGCAAATTTATCTTTTAATTCTTGTGAATTTGCAGTGCGTTCAAAGCGTTTTCCGAAAGGATCGATTCCTTGTTCACGGAGCGCAGCCATTTTTTCACGGCGAACGATCTGCTGGTCATTTAGTTCTTCCATATGTTCTGTAGACATGGGATCCTCCTAGTTTTACTCAAAATTGAATACGATGAGTCATTTTTTGCGATACTCCCATTTTATCATAAATAAGCAAGAAATTCACGGATAATCTTTCAAAACTAAAAAGAACCTGACGCTAAGATCACTGAGCCAAATCACTGAAAAGACTGGGATAAGCAAGAAATTCCAACATCTCAGAAAAGGGATTTGACAATATTTATGGATTACACTTTAACCCTTGTAACTTTCATGACGTGTGCTACTTTTTATATGAGAGCAAGCCAAGCAAATCTAAAGCTGAAACAATTGACGTAAAAAAACATTAACAACTTGAATCTTGTCATTCATACACCTGATATGACAGAATAGTATAATTTTTAACCTTTTAGTCTTTTGATTTTTTTACACCTCTTGCCAATTTTCTTGGTCTTCCTTAAAGCGTTTTAGAAGGTCGAGTCCTTCTGGCGTGATATAGCCTTCTTCTTGGGATAGGTGGATGAGTTCACTGTAGTTAGAAAGCGTCACCAATTTCACACCAGCATCTGCAAAGTTCTTATCTGCTTTTGGCAATTGGTAACTAAAAATCGCTACAACTCCAAGTACATCTGCTCCTTCGCGTTTAGCTGCTACTACGGCTTCAAGAACAGAACCACCCGTTGAAATAAGGTCTTCAACCACTACCATTTTTTGACCTTGAGCTACGCGACCTTCGATTTGATTACCAGCTCCGTGGTCTTTTGGTTTGCTACGGATGTAGGCAAATGGCAGGTTCATCTTGTCAGCAATGATGGCTCCGTGAGGAATCCCTGCTGTTGCAGTTCCTGCAATCACCTCAACCTCAGGAAAGGCTTCTTTGATAGCTTCCACAAAACCATTTTCAATGAGAGTACGAGTCTCTGGATAGGCAAGTGTCACACGGTTGTCCGTATAAATCGGCGACTTGATACCAGAGGCCCAAGTGAAAGGCTCCTCTGGTTTGAGGTAAACGGCTTGGATTTTCAAGAGGTGGCTAGCGATATCTTTAGCAAGTGTCATGGTATTCTCCTTTTATTTTTCTAATCTAGTTCTTTAATTCCAGTCCTGTGTCCATTCATCCTTGATGGCATGATAAGCTGCAACAGGATCCTCAGCTTGGGTAATGGGACGTCCCACTACGATATAGTCACTGCCGATGTGATAGGCATCAGCAGGTGTCATAACGCGTTTTTGGTCTCCAACAGCAGCACCTGTAGGACGAATGCCCGGTGTCAGACAGATAAAATCTGGATTGGTAGCCTGCTTGATGATTTGCACTTCCTGAGCTGAGCAAACGACACCATCCAAACCCGCTTCAGCTGTCTTCTTGGCATAGTGAATCACAGACTCTTGCAGACTGGTTTGAATATTTTGAAACTCCTGCATCTGCTCTTCTGAGGTTGAGGTCAGCTGCGTTACAGCGATCAATTTGGCTTGACTCCCAAGACCTTCACGCGCCGCCTTCATCATCTCTACACCACCAGCCGCATGGACATTAGTCATATCGACACCAAGCTGAGACAAGACCTTCATGGCTGACTTGACTGTATTAGGAATGTCATGAAGCTTGAGATCTAAAAAGACACTATGACCCAAGCCTTTCAGGTAGGACACAATCCCAGGCCCCGTTGCGTAATAAAGCTCCATCCCTACCTTGAGATAAAGACTTTCCGCTTCTGGGAAAAGAGCTAAAAATTCCTTGACCGCCTCAAAACTAGGAAAATCAAGAGCAATGACTGGACGATGTTCTCGCATAGGTTTCTCCTTTTACCTTTGCTAGTGAGAGAGTCTGGCCAACAGAAGCCACGAAAAAAGGAACCTGCCAACAGCAAGGTTCCACGAAAAATGGGTAGTCTCCACCCTTTCACCGTCTAACCTTAGCTGCCTCTCTGGACTGCTTTAAAGGTTTTCTATTATTCTATTATTTCTACTAGTACTTGTCAAGTAAAAACAGCTAAATCCATGTTGACTGCTATTGAACACCTCACAAGACTCTTTCCAAAAGAATAGTTAAAGACTTTCACTTCGGACAGAGAAAAAGAGTTTGCTTGTTACCCTTTAATTGAACAAATGGGAATTCTGTTTTATTTTGCGGATGCCTATTCATCTTGGCAAAGGGGAAGTAATGAGAATGCGAATGGACTTCTTCGTGGGTATTTTCTTAAACCGATTTGGCAACAATTACCGAAAAAATCCTTAATGATGCTTTGCTAGCTTATTAATCACCGTCCCCAAAAATACTTGGATTACAAGACAGGTTTTGAAGCACTTTTTGAAGCACTTATAGAGGAGATTTAAAAATGTTGCATTTTTTATTGCAATTTATCAGTTATCTTATCACCCAAAACTTCTGCAATTAGTATGAGCACTATTGTTATTTTTCTTTTTTCGTACACTCAAATCAAAATATAGCAATAAGACTATTCTGTAGAATTGCTGTCAAAAAGATCAGTTCATTTTTTCCTTCCCACTTGTGTTTATAATCATTAAAATAACTCAATTAAGAAATTTTCTTTTTCCTAATAGTTAGCGTAATTAAAGTTAATAGAAGAACAATCCAAATAAGTAGTGTTAGATTAGGAATTAGAGTTTTATTCCATGAAAATTCCTCCCATTTTGTGAAAAACTTAGTAAACAGTCCCATAAAACTATAATCTGTTATCTTCGCAACTGTCTTATCCAAACCAGATAGCATCGGTAAGAAAGCAACTAAAATCATAGCAGGAAGACTGATAACCTGAGCTACTACTTGGCTCTTCGCGGTTAAACCTATCAATAAATAGAATAAAATGATGGATAAAGAGGTTAGAAGAACGATTGTAATATAATTAAAAGTATGTACAATTGTAACTCCTAAAATAAGAGGAGTAGTTCCCATAATCACAAAAGTTAGCAAAAAAGGAAGAAACATAGTTGATAAAATGTATTCGGAGCCTTTAACACCACTCAACAGAAGAGTTTGTAAATTGTACTTTTCTTTTTCTTCAGACAAGATAATAGTTATAGGACTTCCAACAGCCAAAGCCAAAGAAAAAGGTAAACACATCATCAAAAGAACTAATGCCTGTTGATCGTTGACCTTCCCCTGTGTTTCCATAAGATATTTATAAAAATATGTGAAAGCAAAAGGCACTAAAACTTGCAATAAAATACTCTTATTGGAAAGGATAATTTGACAACGCAACCATACCAAAGCCAGAAACCGTTTAAGCATTTAGCTTTCCTTCTGTTAATGTGATAAAAATATCTTCTAAAGTAGGCTCACATGAATGAATTGAAAAAATATTTTCCAGATCAGCCTGAGATACCTGTTCTAGTGATGTAAAATCAAAAGTTATCTGATTCCCATTATAATCTGTAAACTTAATCTTTTTATCTTTATTATATCTTTGAATGAGTTCAGAAGGAGCTCCTTGCTCAACTAATTTCCCTTTATTTAATAAGGCAACATAATCACATAAAAGAGTTGCTTCATTCATATCATGAGTCGTTAGAAAAATCGTTGTCCCTGCTGTTTTCAATTCTAAAATTAACTCATGAATTGTTCGAGAAGTTGTGGGATCTAGACCTGAGGTCGGTTCATCCAGAAAGAGTACAGCGGGGTTGTTGATAAGAGCTCGTGCTAAAAGCATTCGTTGCCTCATTCCAGTGGATAATTTTCCTGCTACCATCTTGCGACTATCATATAATCCTACTCGCTTTAACAAATTATCAACACGTGATTTACTAATATTATAAAATTTACTATAAAAAAGAAGATTGTTATACAGAGACATTTTCTCATAAAATCCACTTGTATCGCCAACCAATCCAATTCTCTTTAATTCACCGCTTGTTAAATTTTGAGATTTTTGTCCCAAAATAATAGATTGTCCTTTATCGGCATTGTCCTTTATCGGCAAGGAACTGCCCAGTCAGAATATTAATCGTTGTGGTCTTTCCAGAACCAGATGGTCCTAAAAATCCAAAAATCTAACCTTCTTTAACAGTGAAGCTTATATTATTTAAAGCTATTTTATCACCAAAACTTTTTGATAAATGGCTAACTTCAATCATACTCATTGCACCTCCTTTATATTCTACATTTTTACTTAACATCTATTTACTTATCTTTATCAAATAAACGTCTTAAAAAAAACAATAACATTAAGCATATAACCGTTAGCAAGATTGTTTCAATATTATTGATAATACGATACATTCTCAAGCAGTATAAAATAATTATATATATGCAAATACTCATTATACCTATTTTTTTAAACATACTAAGCCTCCTTGCTAAATAATAAAGTTATATAATAACTAAGACACACTATACCTAACATAATAAATATCCACTGCATTAAAAATATTATCATACCAATAAAAATATCCACTGCTAACTGAATAAATGTTCTAAAATTAACAAGCAAAAATAAAATCTCAAACGATGAAAAAAGCCATACTATATTTTCCAATGATGGCAAAAATAATACCCAAGAACAATACTATTAATTGTGTTTCTATAACAGTGAACTGCCCAATAGCAGATAAAAAAGCTACTCCTCCTGATAATAAGCAAAAACAAACTGAACGAATAAATGTTTTCGCTCTAATATTGTTATCTTTCACTTTATTATTTTTTTTACAAATTGGACATTCTCCGTTTTCCAGAACATATTTTTCTTGACTTAGAGCATGATTTCTCATATTATAAACGTAAGCGTTATCTATTAGGATTTCATTATAACATCCCAGAAATATTTTAATTATTAAATTAGTCATTATCCCTCCCAAAATAGCAGGCATCTCTGGTGTAGTTGGCCACTTTGTCTTATCAGATAAAGTGTACTTATTTATATCTTTGTTTATATTCCGACAACCAAAGCAAGAACCGATGGTAGGGATATATATATTATCAATAATAAGATAGCATCCATTAAACCCTCCTGATATGTAGGATATCTTATGCGATACAGCAAATTGATTGACAATTTTTATAATATCAATGGGCGTATCAATTGCTTTAACGATAAAATCTATACTCCCATATTCCGCAACAATGTTTTCTAATTCTTCTACTGAAGAAACTTTAATAGAAATAGGTACTACCTGAACATCTGAATTATACTTGTGTATTTTTTCAGAAAGAACATTAATTTTCTCCTTACCAACATCCGACTCTGTATAAAGAATTTGCCTATTTAAATTTGATGGTTCTATTATATCGTAATCAGCGACAATAAGTTTCCTCACTCCATACATACTTAGACTTAGAGATATATAACATCCTAAGGCTCCTGCTCCTAATACTAATACTGTTTTATTCTGTATTTTATTATACTCTTCATTATAAAATAACGAACAGTAACCTTTAGTTCTAGAATATCTCCTATCAATATCTATCTCATCCGAAACTAAAATTTGTTCATTTAATAGTTCAAATGTTAGTTTACTGCCTAATACTTCTTCTATCTTTAATAGTTCCTTACAACTATTAAATAGATCGTTGATAAATTCTTGCGAAATTTGAGGTTCTATAGCTATTTCCCGCATACTCCGACCACGCAAATACATTATACCTTCTTTTTTATAAGCAAAAACATAACTATTTACGTAGAACATATTTCGTCCTTCCTCTCATATAATATAGAAAGCAGTATAGAAACAACCACCCCTCCTATACTACGAACAATAATATTAGGTGTCAAAAACTGTAATAGTTGACTCAAAGGGAAATAAATAATAACAAATGCTATTAAAAGTTGAACTATATATTGAAAATTCAAGTTATTATTGTTAGAATTCAAGTATCTTAAAATAATACCACTATCATACTGAAAAAAAAGGAATTGAATTAATAAAAATCATACCTAAGTTAATGATAAAAAATAAGAGTCCAAGCAATTTATACGATGTGAACAATAAAACAAGTAAACCTGTAAGTGATAAAATCGAATTTGAAGCAATTCCTGCTAACATAATTTTCAAAAATTGTTTTTTATTTTTTAAGAATTGCACCCCACTTAAATCTACAAAAAAAGCCAAATTAAACAAAAGTAGCATTATTCCACAATTTGGGATCTCAATTTGATAATTATTAGCAATTATTGCATGACTAAATTCATGTATCGTTGCAGATATAATAACAACAAGCAACCAAAATAAAAGAATGTTTAGCGTTATTGGAAAGTTTTGGAAATTAGTCAAAATATCCGCCCTATAAATATACATAATAAAACATTGCAAAATAAGAGCCAATGGGAAAATACCAAATAGGATTTTTTCAAAATTCTTATTAAATCTTTTATAGTTTAATTTTTCAGATAATGTTATATTAAAGTCCAATGTTATATTAAAGTCCCAAGATATTTTAAAAATATTTATCTTTTTTCGTGATTTCATAGAATCTATAAGTCCCATTTTACTAAGAACAATATAAAATCTTAAATAATATTTCTTCCCTACTAACACTAATAAGTCCGATATGGTAAATTCTTGACCTATTAGTTGCTCTAACCATTTTTTTCCTGTTTCCCAACTAATACATGTTTCTTACTGGATGGTATATATAGATGATACTGTCCCTCAGTCCGCAATCAATAAAATAATAACTAATTCTATTAATCTCTTGCTGCAAGACTAATACGGAAAATTCAAATGACTGTCTAAAATGAAATTGAAAAAGCTTAATGTTAGTAAATGAACAAACTTCAACAACCAGTAAGAGCAAGGATTGCTAAACCAAATCCGATACCTATTGCAAGTCCAGCTGAAAAATCACTAACTGGTACTGAAATTTTTTCAATTTCCTCAAATAAAAAGTTATCTTGCATGATTATCACTCCCTATCTTTTTAACAATAGGCTACTCCAATTAAGAGAACTACCCCAGTTCCAAGTAAAACTCCCCCAAAATTCACCATCTGTAGAGGCTACGATTTCTTCAATTTCTTCAAATAAGAATACTTCATCTGACATATGTGTTACCTTCTTCATAAAAAATTATTTTGCAATCGATTACACTGCATAATGTAACATAAAGAAAAACAGATGTCAAATATTAAACGTAAAAACTAGTCACTAAAGTACTATGAGAAAAAAGTAAAACCTAGCGACGCGATGAGCGCTGGGTCGTTTGGTTTCGATTGCTCTCTTCCTCTTGTTTTTTCTGTTCTTCTTCTAAACGTTTACGTTCTTCTTCCTGCCTTTTCTCAGCTTCTTCGGCCTCTTTTTTGGCTTTTTCTTCTGCTTCCATAATCAATTTATCCGCTACAGTGTAGCTGTAGATTCCAGCTTCCATATCGACCACACTTGGTTCTGACAATTGAGGCTTAATCTTACTGTAATAAGGCAGTTTCTTACTCATTTCAGATAGAGGAACCAAGACTTCGTCCGAATCATTCATGGTCAATCGAATTAAATCGGAAGTGACCTTGCTGGGAGCTAGTTCCACCTTTTGGATAGCCGCCTTGAGTTCTGGGCTAATTTGAGAAAGTTCTGAGACAAAAGCCTTGATTTTTTCACTATCATTAAAGAGAACTGATATATAAGTTTCTGGTAGACTGACCAAACTCACAGCACTGGTCTCAAGCTGACCACTGGAAAGAATAGGATAATGGTTTTCACCAGAAATATAGTAGGCCACAATATCATATTCCTTGACCTTGATAGTGAACTTGGTTGGAAATTGATAAACAAGTTGAGCTGATTCAACCCAATAGTTAGACTTAATCTGCTTTTCATATTTTTCCTTGTCTAGCAGAAGGTTAATCGTATAATCCGAATCCTGAATACCTGAAGCCTGTCGAATATCATCAGACGTAGTGTGCACCGTTCCCTCGACACGAATATCCTTCATGGTCGCATAAGGACTGAGTAAGTAGGCGGAGACAATCAATAAAAGCAGACATGGAAATAAAATCGTTAAGGCTCGTAAGATATGGATTCCTGGAATTTTCGGTTTGACCGGTTTTTCCTTTACAGGCTTTTTATCTGCCTTTTTATCCTCTTTCTTTGGCTCTTTGGACTTTGATTCTTCTTTGGATACTTCTTTTTTGACGTATTCTGACTCTTCTACTTTTTCTTCGGTATCATCCTTAGCTGATTTTGGGTCTTTTGAATCAGATTCACTCTCTTGGTCCTCGGTTGCATCTGAATCTTCAGATTTTGAAGCCATTCGAGCTTGTCTTTCCTTTTCTTTCTCCTCAGCTAGGGCTGCCTCTTCCTCAGCCTTCTTTTTTAGATATTCTTGGTTTCGTTTCTGCCATTCTGATAACTCTTTCAATTCTTCGAGGATTTCTTTGCCCTCATTTTTCTTATCTTTTGACATTTACTTTCCTTATGATAAATCTTTTTTCAACAATTGATAAAAATCTGCTAGAGATTTCAATTCCTTAGAAGCCTTCATGTTAGCCTGGTAGTCTTCCTTGTGACTTAGTAAGTGAGCAAGCTTCTCTTCCAAACTATCCAAGGTCAAATCGCTTTCTTGAAGCTCTTCTGCATAGCCTTTTTTTACAAAGTAAGCTGCATTTTCAATCTGGTCGCCACGACTAGCTTCACGACCAAGTGGCACAATAACATGCAATTTTGCCATGGCCAAGAGCTCAAAAATCGTATTGGCACCACCTCGTGTCACAACAATATCAGCCAATTCCATCAAGGGTTGATAGAGATTGGTCACATAGTCAACACGAAAAAGATTTTGGCTCAACTCATTCAGGCTAGAATCTCCAGTTAAATTGATAATATTGTAGCGCTCTGTCAGTTCTTTCTTATGGTCTGTCACCAATTGGTTAAAGACACGAGCGCCTGCAGAACCACCGACAAACAATACAGTTGGCAATTTAGGATTAAAGTGGGTTTGAATATCCACCAATTCATCTGGTTCTGGAGTGTTTTTGTCCGAAACCTTGGTCACTGCTCCCACATGCTCGACCTTAGCTAAACTTGAAGCCTGTTCAAAAGTTGAATACATTTTCGTCGCAAATTTATAGGCGATTTTATTGGCCAAGCCCATAGACAGGTCAGATTCGTGAATAAAGACAGGCACTCCTGACACACGTGCTGCAATAACAGGCGGTACTGAGACAAAGCCTCCCTTTGAAAAAAGGGCCTGTGGACGAAGTCGTAACATGATAAAGAGCGATTGGACAATTCCCCAACCAACTTTGAAGACGTCCAGCATATTTTGCCAAGAGAAATAGCGACGCAATTTTCCAGTCGTAATGGAATGGAAGGTGACATCCAAACCTGACTTGAGGATTTCTTGGTGTTCGATACCACGTTTATCTCCGATATAGTGAACTTCCCATCCATCTTCGATGAACTTGGGCATTAACAAAAGATTGAGAGTCACGTGTCCAACCGTCCCCCCACCTGTAAAGACAATTTTTTTCATATTATTCCTTTAACTCCGCTACTGTGTCGATAAAGAGGTCGCCACGTACTTCAAAGTTAGCATACATATCCCAGCTGGCATTGGCAGGACTGAGAAGAACCACGTCTCCTTGAGTCGCAAACTCGTAAGCCTTGCGGGTCGCATCTGCAATATCAGTCGCATCCACATAAGCCACACCAGCCTTATCCGCTGCCCGTTTGACACGTTCAGCAGACTGACCAAGGATGACCATCTTCTTGAGTCCAGTAATGTCTGGAACCAATTCGTCAAACTCATTACCACGGTCCAAACCACCTGCAATCAAAATGACCTTGCTATTGTCAAATCCTGACAAGGCTTTTTGAGTTGCCAAGATATTGGTTGACTTGCTATCATTATAGAATTTGACACCCTTGATGTCATCCACAAATTGGAGACGGTGTTTGACACCACCAAAGGCTGAAAGAGTTTCCTTGATGGTTTGATTGTCCACATCACGAAGCTTGGCTACAGCAATCGTCGCAAGGGCGTTTTCTACATTGTGGCTACCTGGAACCCCGATTTCACTCGCTGCCATGACTACTTCACCACGGAAGTAGAGTTGACCATCTTCCAGATAAGCTCCATCAACCTTTTCCTGTGTTGAGAATGGAACAACAGTAGCCTGTGTTTTGGTAGCCAACTCTTTTGCCAAGTCTTGGTTAAAGTTCAAGACAAGGAAATCAGCTGCTGTCATCTTGTTCTGGATATTCCACTTGGCTGCTACATATTCCTCAAATGACCCATGATAGTCGATATGAGTTGGCATGAGGTTGGTAATAACCGCAATCTCAGTATGGAATTCTTGAACGCCCATGAGTTGGAAAGAAGAAAGTTCCATGACAAGCGTGTCCTTATCTGTCGCAGTTTGAGCCACTTGACTGGCTGGATAGCCGATATTTCCTGATAAAAGACTATGTTGCCCAGCAGCAGTCAAAACTTCCCCAATCATGGTCGTTGTGGTTGTTTTTCCATTTGAACCTGTGATACCGATAATGGGCGCTTCTGAAATCAAGTAAGCCAATTCCACCTCAGTCAAGACTGGAATTCCCTTTGCCAAAGCCTTTTCAATCATGGGATTACTGTATGGGATGCCTGGATTTTTCACCATGAGGGCAAACTCTTCATCCAAAAGTTCCAAAGGATGACCACCTGTGATAACCTTGATCCCTTCTTCCAGCAAACTTTGGGCAGCTGGATTGTCCTCGAAAGGCTTCCCATCATTTACCGTTACAATAGCACCTAGCTTGTCCAACAAACGAGCTGCAGATTCACCAGACTTGGCTAAACCTAAAACAAGGACTTTCTTATTTTTAAATTGATCTATTACTTTCATGTCTCGAACTCCATTTCTACTCCTACTATTTTACCATTTTTATGGAAATAAAAAAGCCACAAAGTGTGTTTGTGACTCTTTCTTCTAACTGATACTCTTCGAAAATCTCTTCAAACCACGTCAGCTTCGCCTTGCCGTACTCAAGTACAGCCTGCGGCTAGCTTCCTAGTTTGCTTTTTGATTTTCATTGAGTATGAATCTTACCATATCATCTATGTGATAAATCGGTAACTCGAATGACTTGGTCCACTTGCTCCCAAATCAGAGGATTGTGGGTCGCAATAATAATGGTCCGATTCGGATTTTTTAAAGATTCTAGGATAGAAAGTAATTCCTCAGAGTTTTTGGGGTCTAGTGAAGCAGTTGGTTCATCTGCGAGAATCAAAGGTGGATCCTTTAAAATTATCTTCGCTAATGCAACACGTTGTGCTTCTCCTCCTGATAATTCAAAGATAGGTTGCTTTAAATCCAAATAAGAGAGGTTTACACGGTTTAGAGCTTGTTTCATCAAAGAGATTTTCTCTTTTTCCTTCAACTTTTTACCAACTAAACCCAGATTGAGATTCTCTTTGACGGTTTGGCTTTCAATTAAGCCAAAATCTTGAAATAGGTATCCTAAGTAATCTCTAAAGAAAACAGAAGGCCTGATGTCCTTAAGAGAGGTGCCATCATAGATAATTTGCCCTTTGTCATACGGCTCTAATCGTCCAATCATATTCAAGAGTGTTGTCTTACCACAGCCACTTGTACCGATTAAGGCATAAATTTTCCCACCTTCAAAATGAAGATTGGTATCTGAAAATAGCTGACGGCTTCCAAATTTTTTAGATATATTCTTTAGTTCAATCATCCTATTTTCCTTTCATAATTGTCATAGAAACACGAGATTCTTTCTGCGCTTGACGGTAAAGCGTCAAAACTGCACTAGCTAGAAAGACGAATAAAGTGAGCAAGCCAATCACCAAGTCTCGACTGCTTAAAATAAAGAGACTAGCACCAAATACAAAACTGGCAAATTGACTAACCATATACTGAGCATGTGTTTCAAAAAATCGTAAACCTGAAATTCGTTTAATCAGAATATCTCGGCGGAATTGCTCGAAATATAGAAGATTGACAGAATAAAAGAGTAACAAGGAACTAGCTATTCCAACAATAGCTCCTAGGATTAAAGTTGCTGTTTCAGTTTGAACTTCATTATAACGAGTTAGATAAACACTTCTTCCTTCTTTAAGATAAGATACTTGCTCATAAATTCCAGCTTTCTTCAAGAGTTCTAGCCCACTCTCATATCCTTTGATAAAAAGTTGTTTTCCAGCATTGATAGACCAAACATATTTTGAAATGAAACTATCACCTGTAGATGTTGGAGTAAATACAACTAAAATCGGATCGGTTAAGTACTGAATGGATACTGGGCTTTCACCGTTATTATAAACAAATCGCTTTTCTCCAGTTGGAAGATAGCTAATAATCGCTCTCATTTCATACTCTAAAGGAGCACTTGCCTCCTCACTTGATTGCCCGTAATAGTTCAAACTTTCTTCAAAAGCTTTCTTAAGTTCTGCTTCCTGTGAACGAAGAGATTCTGGTAATAAGAGTCCAAATTCTCCTTTTTGAAGATGGACTAACTTCTGTTTGGTCTCAGCATCTACCACGACCTTTTCCTTGTCCAAATAACTTGGGCTGACATAGAGCGTATTAGCATCTGGACTATAGGTATCCAGTGTCTCTCGCTGTTCATTTTTTCCTTGAGGATTTGCAAAATGAATGAGATTATCTTTTACAAATAGAGCCTGTTCTTCTTCGATTGCTTCCTTGGCAAAGGCATACCACTTGCTCTGATTTTCTGTATCTTTTCCTCTATCACCTAAGCCAAAAGAAATTTGATAATAGTCTGCTCTGTCTTGCCATGCTTGTTTTGAAATTTCAAGTTCTTTCAATCGTTGGTAAGACGTCAAGCCTGTCTTAACAGCGTAGCCCACTGTAAAAACAGCAACCAACTGACACAATAGAGTTAAAATCATCAGGCGTTTAAGGGGTAATCTCCCCTTAATAACGGGAACTAATGCTTTGTAATTCAAACTCATTAGATAAAGGAGCATTAGTAAAATTGAAATCGCCAATAAAAACAACAGATAGAAACTAATCCCAAAACCATAGGTGGCTAACAAGATAGGATAAAACAAACCTTGACTAAAAAGAAGGACTCCCCCACCTAGGAAGGAAAGGAGGGCTGATAGAAGGAGCCACTTGATATCAGTCGATAAAGAATGCCCCATGATGGATAAGAGAGTCTGACCAGAAAAGAGTTTTATACCTGCAGCTCTCATTTCCTTAATCCGAGTGATAATCACTAAAGCAAAGAAAGATAAGCCAAATATTGCTAAACTAATTAAAATAAGGGGATTTAGTAATATTCGAAAAGCAAGAGAATAGGGCGGTATCTTTCGGTCAGCAATTGCTTTATAACCCAAATCTCCTAATTTATCGGCAAGCTTTTCTTTCGTCAAGGAGCCTGACAAAAGGAGATAACTATTTAGCGGATCACTACGTTCACGACTTTCTTGGCTAGCTTCTTGGAATTCTTTTGGTAAAGTTCCCTGACCATAAGTTGCATAAGTAAAGTGAGTCGTCCCATCCTTACTCGGCTCTACAATTCTTCTAGCTATTAAACTCTGTTCTGAGTTTGCAAAATTCTCCAATTCCTGTTCAAATACCTCACGCGTCGGTTCCTGAGTATCTTTTTTGACACGAAGTAAAGAAACGGAATCATAGCTTGCATATAAATATTGTGGCGCACGTAAGACAATAATCCAAGCAAGGAAGAAGCTGAGAAAAAAAGTTGATAGTAATATGAATAGTTTCTTCATAGTAGACTCCTTGTAAACAAAATTCCCCTTGTAATTTCTTACAAGGGGAATTATCTAAGAAAACTAAATATTAGTCATAGTCATAGTAAAATGCTACTTGTTCCCCAAATTTAGTCCAAATCCAAGCCTCTGAAGTTTTCCCTGCAGGTGCTGATCCTTTATCTGAATGACTATCCCATTTACTTACAAGAGAAGAATAATGATATTTTTTACCATGATAGTAATTTGAAAAAGCCCAACCACCTCCTGAACCTTCTCCATACGTCCATACTCCTCCATCTGGATATTGTACAGCAGCTGATGCAGCTTCCAATAATGTAAAACTTGAAATAAGAGCTAGAGCAAGTAATCTATGTTTTTTCGTTTTCATTTTATTTTTCCTTTCAAAAAAGCACACCCTGAGCAACAATGCAACAAAATAAATCCTATTCTCTCTTTTTTGAAACCGATTTCTTATATAATAAGAATAGCATTTTTATTATTTGTTGTCAAGGAAAAAATCGAATTTTTTAGATATTTTACTATATCACCTATATGAATAATGTTTTTATGTTACCTATATGAATAATATTATATAGTAGTTTTATTTCAAAATAATATGCAACCAGTACTAACCAAATATAAAATAGATGTCATTGACAAATTTTATTCAAGTTTTTCCCATTCATATTATCCAAGCAAAAGAGATGATGTTATAGTAAAAAAACAATTCAAACTATTGTAAAATTCCTACCAAAAAAGAGAGCCAAAACTCTCTTTTTTATCTTCTTTTACTTTTTTTGACTGGCATGAGTGTGATGTCTCTCACACTAAAGTAAGCTAGGATTAACATGGCTATTGCTAGGAACATTTCTGTTGGTAATTGAAAAATTTTCAGAAAAGATAGAGCCAACAAAACCAAAAGTGCCACTAAAATACATACCATAGCGACGATATTGACTGTCCCTTTAATACTTTCTGGTGTCGCAAATACATAGAGTAGGAGCAGTAAAATCCCTAGGACTAAATAGACCATCTTTCTCTCTTTCTAGCTCTTATTCAGCTGATTTTTTCTTCTTGTTAGCTTTCTCACGCTCTGCCTTGTTAAGGATTTGTTTACGCAAACGGATAGACTCAGGCGTTACTTCCATGTACTCATCGTCGTTCAAGAACTCAAGAGACTCTTCAAGTGTCAAGATACGAGGAGTCTTGATAACAGCTGTTTGGTCCTTAGTAGCTGAACGAACGTTGGTCATTTGCTTCGCCTTAGTGATGTTAACTGTCAAGTCGTTTTCACGAGAGTTTTCACCGATGATCATTCCTTCGTAAACTTCAGTACCTGGGTTGACAAAGATAGTACCGCGTTCTTCGATAGACATGATAGAGTAAGTTGTAGCCTTACCAGCATCGATAGAAACAAGGGCACCACGGTGACGACCACCAATTTCACCTGGAATCAATGGCAAGTATTGGTCAAAGGTATGGTTCATGATACCGTAACCACGAGTCATTGACAAGAACTCAGTTGAGTATCCAATCAAACCACGCGCTGGAACAAGGAAGACCAAACGAGTTTGACCATTACCAGTTGAAATCATATCCAACATTTCACCCTTACGTTCAGAAAGGCTTTGGATAACAGATCCTTGGTATTCTTCTGGAGTGTCGATTTGTACACGCTCAAATGGCTCACATTTAACACCGTCGATTTCTTTTACGATAACTTCTGGACGAGATACTTGAAGTTCATATCCCTCACGACGCATTGTTTCGATAAGGATTGACAAGTGCAATTCTCCACGTCCTGAAACAGTCCATTTATCTGGTGAATCAGTTGGGTCAACACGAAGGGAAACGTCTGTTTGCAATTCTGCCTGCAAGCGTTCTTCCACCTTACGAGAAGTTACCCATTTACCTTCTTTACCAGCAAATGGTGAGTTGTTGACCAAGAAAGTCATTTGAAGAGTTGGCTCATCGATGTGTAGAATTGGAAGAGCTTCAACTGCGTCTGTAGGAGTAATGGTTTCACCGACAAAGATGTCTTCCATACCTGAAACGGCAATCAAGTCACCTGCTTTTGCTTCTTGGATTTCACGACGTTCCAAACCAAAGAAACCGAAGAGTTTTGTAACACGGAAGTTTTTAGTTGTGCCGTCAAGTTTAGAAAGGGTAACTTGGTCCCCAACCTTAACTGTACCACGGAAGACACGACCGATACCGATACGTCCAACGAAGTCATTGTAGTCCAAAAGTGACACTTGGAACTGCAAAGGCTCATCTGAGTTATCTACTGGAGCTGGGATATGGTCGATAATCGTGTCAAAGATTGGTGCCATAGTCGCTTCTTGGTCAGCTGGATCATCTGACAATGAAGAAGTTCCGTTGATCGCTGAAGCATAGACCACTGGGAAGTCAAGCTGGTCGTCATCTGCACCAAGCTCGATGAACAGTTCCAAGACTTCGTCCACTACTTCTGCTGGACGAGCTGATGGTTTATCGATTTTATTGACAACCACGATTGGGACAAGGTCTTGTTCCAAAGCTTTTTTCAATACGAAACGAGTTTGTGGCATGGTTCCTTCGTAGGCATCTACGACCAAGACAACACCGTCAACCATTTTCATGATACGCTCAACTTCTCCACCGAAGTCCGCGTGTCCTGGTGTGTCCATGATGTTGATACGAGTTCCGTTGTAAGCAACAGCCGTATTTTTAGCAAGGATGGTAATTCCACGCTCTTTTTCGATATCGTTTGAGTCCATAGCACGCTCAGCCAATTCAGTACGTGCATCAAGCGTTTCTGATTGTTTCAATAATTCGTCAACGAGGGTTGTTTTACCGTGGTCAACGTGGGCGATAATCGCAATGTTACGGATATCTTCTCTTAATTTTGTCATGATTTCCTCTAATATTCAAAATTTATTTTCTAACTGAACGATTATACCATAATTTCAAGTAAATAACATAACTCAAGCAAGTGTAAATGTTTTCACTCCGCTTTTCTTTTCACGTCAAGCCTTTTCAAAGCAAGCGACTTATGATAAGATAGGCACAGTATGCGTTTAGATAATTTATTAGCCCAAGAAAAAGTTAGCCGAAAGGCCATGAAGCAAGCACTCCTCAAAGGGGAAATTCTCGTCGATGGTTGCCCAGCCCACTCCCTAGCCCAAAATATCGATACAGGACTACAAGAACTCCTTTTTCAGGACCAAATCATTCAAGGCTATGAGCACACCTATCTTATGCTTCATAAGCCTGCTGGTGTCGTTACAGCCAACAAAGACAAGAAACTTCCAATCGTCATGGACCTCCTTCCGCCTGACATCCAGTCTGACAAGCTCTATGCCGTCGGCCGACTGGACCGAGATACGACAGGACTCCTTCTCTTGACCGATAACGGTCCCTTGGGCTTCCAACTCCTCCATCCCCAATATCATGTCGATAAGACTTATCAAGTTGAGGTTAATGGACTTCTAACACCTGACCATATCCAAGCCTTTCAAAAAGGAATTGTCTTTTTAGATGGTACTATCTGTAAACCTGCAAGCCTAGAGATTCTATCAGCAAGTCCTTCCCTCAGTCGAGCCTCCATCACCATTTCAGAAGGAAAATTTCATCAAATCAAGAAAATGTTTCTCTCGGTTGGTGTTAAGGTGACTAGCCTCAAGAGAATCCAATTTGGGGACTTTACATTGAACCCAGATTTAGCAGAAGGTAACTACCTCCCTTTGAACCAAAAAGAGTTACAAATCATTAAAAACTATTTAGAGATGAGTCGATAAAATAAAAAAAGCTTTAAATTTAAAGCTTTTTTGTTTTTTGCTTATCTAAAAACTACTGCGATTGTTAGAATCCAGTTAAGAACAGAAACTACAAGTCCTACGATGTTGAGAATTTTTTCTGTTTTATAGTCCAGTCCAGATTCTTTTTGGTATGAAAAAGCCAAAACCAATCCTATGATCCCCAAAATCAGACTCACTATTGGAGAAAGCAAACCAAGGACGATAGATAAGATACCTAAAATAAGTGAAGGTTTTTTCTTTTCTTGTGAATTCATATTATAAAATCTCCTTAAAATTAATATAAATGATGATACCATAAAATGCTAGCTTTATCTATCATTCGACAGATTTTTACAGAATGTTAGCTAGTCTTCACTTTCCCTTTCCAAGAATCCAAACCATAAGAAAGGATATAAATCTCAGAAAAACCTTGTTTTTTCAAGTAAAGGGCTGCATTTGTGACACGTTGCGCACGTTGGTTTTCGTAAAGAAGGACAGGTTTGTCTTTACGAAGGGCTGCAAGACTAGTTTTCAACTGACTTGAAGGAATATTGCGGGCTCCAAGGATATGTTTTCTGTGGAATTCTGCTGGGTCGCGCAAATCAATCAATTGACCCGTACGAATCAAGGCTTCAAACTCCTCATTGTCCACAATTTTAGCTGCACGGCGAATACGAAGATAGTTAAAGCCCATCCATGCCAACATTGCCAGTATAAGTGCCCACAAAATCCAAGTAACCATTAGTTCTTTTCTCCATTTTTCTCAATATAATCCAATTCTAGCTTGTGCTCTCTGCGAAGAACCGCTTCCGCTTCCAGATAATCCAGTTTGTCCATCAACCCTGCATCGTAAATCCGAGAGAGTTCCAACTTCATCAGTTCAATATCATATAAGCGTTTTCCCATGTAAACAATAATGCCAAATCGTTTAAGGAATTGCTGCACATCATAGAATGTTTTCATAAGACTCATTCTAGCAAAATTTTGTGTTTTTTTCAAGAATAGACTCACACAATCCCCCTGATTTCCCTATCATCTTTGGCGATTCTGACGCAAGTGTGGTACAATAAAAACATGAGAATTCAACAATTACACTATATTATCAAAATCGTCGAAACTGGCTCCATGAATGAAGCAGCCAAGCAACTCTTTATCACTCAACCAAGTCTTTCCAATGCCGTAAGAGATTTGGAAAATGAAATGGGCATTGAAATCTTTATCCGCAATCCCAAGGGCATCACCTTGACCCGTGATGGGATGGAGTTCCTCTCTTATGCCCGTCAAGTTGTCGAGCAGACCCAGCTTCTGGAGGAACGCTATAAAAATCCTGTCGCCCACCGCGAACTCTTTAGCGTTTCATCTCAACACTATGCCTTTGTGGTCAATGCCTTTGTCTCTTTGCTCAAGAAAAGCGATATGGAGAAATACGAGCTCTTCCTTCGTGAAACTCGTACTTGGGAAATTATCGACGACGTCAAGAACTTCCGTAGTGAGGTCGGGGTCCTCTTTTTGAACAGCTACAACCGTGATGTTTTAACAAAAATGCTGGATGACAATCACCTTCTGGCTCACCATCTTTTTACCGCGCAACCGCATATCTTTGTCAGCAAGACCAATCCTCTGGCAAAGAAAGACAAGGTCAAACTGTCTGATTTGGAGAATTTCCCTTATCTGAGCTATGACCAAGGGACGCACAATTCCTTCTACTTCTCAGAAGAAATTCTTTCCCAAGAGCACCACAAGAAATCCATCGTGGTTAGTGACCGTGCCACCCTCTTTAATCTCTTGATTGGTCTGGACGGATACACGATCGCAACAGGGATTTTGAACAGCAACCTCAACGGAGACAATATCGTTTCTATCCCACTGGATATTGATGACCCTATCGAGCTGGTCTATATCCAGCATGAAAAAACCAGCCTATCTAAGATGGGCGAACGCTTTATCGACTATCTCCTAGAAGAAGTCCAGTTTGATAGTTGAGAAATGATAAGAACCAATATGTAGGCTAGCAACAACCTGCATATTGGTTCTTTTTACTTATAATTAAAAGTTTCCCCTGCCAGCTTATCAGCTAGCTTAGGAAAGAGAGTATAAAACTTATGGGCTAGGTTCAACAAAACTGGGAGATTGAGTTCCCGTTTGTTTTTCCCTATAATCTTGACAATCTTTTTAGCCACTGCATCTGGTTCTAGCAGGAAGCGTTCAACCGACTTGAGATAGGTGCCATCTGGGTCGGCTTGGTCAAAAAATCCTGTGCGGATTGGTCCTGGATTGACTGTCGTCACATAGACTCCATAGGGCATGAGTTCGAGGCGCAGAGCATTTGAAAAACCAATAGCCGCAAACTTGGTCGCTGAGTAGAGACTGGACTTGCCAGTAGCAATCAAACCTGCCATGCTAACAATATTGATGATATGGCCTTTTCGACTCTCTTTCATACGAGCCGCAAGGCGTCGAGATAGATTCATCAGGGCAAAGGTATTGACCTCAAACATCTGGTGAATGTCTTTATCAGAAATCTGGTCAAATTCCTCAAAAATCCCGTAACCAGCGTTGTTTATCAAGACATCAATCTTGCCATAACGGAGATAGAGGTCTGCTACCAGAGTTTCTAAGGCTGAATCATCGGTAATATCGATTTCAATCAATTCTGCATGGGGATGGTTTCCGTAGAGTTGGGCTAATTTTTCCTTATTTCTACCAAGCAAGATGAGCTGGTCTTCTGGTAAAAGTTTGACCATTTCTTGAGCTAGACCACCACTAGCGCCAGTAATGAGAATAGTACGCATACTTATCCTTTCTCAATCTTTTAGATTTCCACTTCTTCCAAGTCTTTGACCACATGGACATTTTCAAAAATGCTGGCAGCGTCTTTCTTGAGCTGACTAATATCTTTTGAAAGGAAACGAGCACTGATATGGTTGAGTAGGAGGCGTTTGGCACCTGCTTCTACTGCGACCTCCGCTGCCTGCATGTTGGTTGAGTGACCATGATTGCGGGCAATTTTTTCATCACCCTTGCCATAAGTCGACTCGTGGACTAAGACATCGGCATTGACAGCCAGACGCACACTGGCATCCGTTTTTCTAGTGTCTCCTAAAATAGTGATAATTTTACCTGGACGGGGAGCTGAGATATAGTCAGCTGCCTTGATTTCAGTTCCGTCTTCCAAAACAACGTCCTGACCGTTTTTGATTTTCCCAAAAAGTGGGCCAAATGGGACACCTGCCGCCTTGAGTTTTTCAGCATCTAGCGTTCCTTCCAAGTCCTTTTGAATGACACGATAGCCAACACAGAATATAGTATGATCCAACTCCTCTGCATACACCGTGAATTTATCGGTCTCAAGGATTTTACCTAGAGAATCTTGGTCAAACTCATGAAAATGAATACGGTAAGGCAGGCGAGAACCTGACACACGAAGGCTGGTTAAGACAAATGACTTGATCCCTTGCGGCCCATAGATTTCCAAATCTGTCTGCTCTTCATTAGCTTGAAAAGCACGGCTAGAAAGGAATCCTGGCAAGCCAAAAATGTGGTCTCCATGCAGGTGAGTAATAAAGATTTTGCTGACCTTACGTGGTCGAATTGTGGTTTCCAGAATACGATTTTGCGTTCCTTCTCCACAGTCAAATAGCCAAACTTCGTTAATCTCGTCCAAGAGTTTCAGGGCGAGACTTGAAACGTTGCGGGCTTTAGAGGGCTGACCAGCCCCCGTTCCTAAAAATTGAATATCCATTCGATACTTTCTAATTAATCAATATATAACATGGCTGTGCGGTTTTCCGATCGGAAATAGCGCTTGCCAGAAAAAACAGCAGCTTCTTGCAGTAAATCCTCTTGGCTGTAGCCTTTGAGACGTTTGCGACCATCAGCCAAGTTTTCCAAATCCGTCAAAGCTGTGAGACTCTCTACACTAACAACTTCCTCATCTCCGACAGCCTTCATGTAAATCTTGCCAGACTCCTCAAAGACTAGCTGATGGGGGAAAATTTGCGCAATCTCAAAGAGTAAGTCATCCGAGATTTTCTCCTCATTTTCAGAGAAAATCCGACCAAGATCCTCACTCTCATAACAAAAACCAAAGGATTTACCAGACAGATTAAGTCGAATAAAAGGCTTATTTTCTAGGGTGAAACTTGGCTCAGTATTGTAAAGATTCAGTTCCTGACTGAGTTCCGCAAAATAATCCGTCGCAGCCTCAGGACTCTTTTTCTGGTAGAGTTCTGCAAAGTAAGCATTGACCACGCTAGGTGGAGGAGTGATCAGTGCCAACTGCTCTTGATTTGTTTTACCAGCTAGAAGTTGATCTAGATAGACCTTGTCCAGACTAGTATAGCCCCCATATTTTAGAGCTAATGTTTTGATATCAGTCATAAAATTCTTCTAACCTCCATTTATTTTTCTCGGAAATGTAGCCTCTAATCACTTCGCCATCATCTTGATAATCGCGTTCTTCCAGAATCGCAACACTTTCTAAATCATGAATCTTGTAGGATTTTGAAAAAGGCACGCGCAGGGTAAAAGATTCAAAAATATCCTTGATTTTCTCTAAAAACAAAGCCTGCAAATTTTCACGACTATCCTCAGACTTGGCAGAAATGAGGGCATAAGGCGTTTGAGTCGGCGTGAAATCCTCCACCAAATCCGCTTTATTATAAAGAGTCAGGCGAGGAATATCCTCCATATCCAAGTCTTTCATGATAGACAAGACTGTTTTTTCATGCTCTTCGTGGTAAGGATTGCTGGCATCGATAACATGAACCAGAAGGTCCACATGCTTGCTTTCTTCCAAGGTCGACTTAAAACTGGACACCAACTCTGTCGGCAAATCTTGGATAAAGCCCACGGTATCTGTCAAAGTTACTTGAAGATTGCCCCCTAGATGAATACTCTTAGTCGTCGCATCCAGAGTCGCAAAGAGCTCGTCAGCCTCATACTGAGTCTTACTGGTCAAGGTGTTCATGATAGTTGACTTCCCAGCATTGGTATAACCAATCAAACCAATCTTAACGGTGCTGGACTCCAGACGTTTTTCTCTGACAGTCGCCCGATTTTTCTCAACCACCTTGAGCTGGCGCTCTATATCCGTGATTTGATTGCGAACGCTACGACGGTTCAACTCCAGCTGGCTTTCACCAGGTCCACGGGAACCAATTCCCCCTGCCTGACGGCTGAGCATAATCCCCTGACCAACCAGACGAGGCAAGAGATACTTGAGCTGGGCTAGGTGGACTTGGAGCTTCCCTTCATGGCTTCGAGCCCGCATGGCAAAGATATCCAAAATCAACTGCATACGGTCAATGACCTTAACACCGAGAACTTCTTCTAGATTGACATTTTGTCGTGGGGTCAGACGGTTGTTGACAATGACAGTGGTGATTTCTTCTGCATCCACCATAAGTGCAATCTCTTCCAACTTACCAGAGCCGACGAAGGTCTTGGAATCATACTTTTCACGTTTTTGTCTGTAGCTATCGACTACGACTGCCCCAGCCGTTTTCGCTAAACTGGCCAATTCTTCCATGGAGAGGTCAAAATTGTCCATGCCCTGCAATTCCACACCAATCAGCAGAACTCGCTCCTCTTTTTTCTCCGTTTCAATCATCTAAAAACTCCTCTATCTGGTTTAAAATGCGGTCTTGCACACCAGCTTCTCCAATCTGATAAAAGGTCACCTGCATGCGATTACGGAACCAGGTTAACTGACGCTTGGCAAAACGACGGGTCGCCTGTTTGAGACTCTCACTGGCTTCCTCCAAGGTCTGCTCTCCACGGAAATATGGAAAGAGTTCCTTATAGCCAATTCCTTTAGCCGCCTGCACATTAGGGTAATGGTCAAAAAGCCACTTGGCCTCATCCCAAAGCCCAGCCTCAAACATCAAATCCACTCGGTGGTTGATGCGCTCATAAAGTTTACTACGTTCATCATCCAAGCAGATAATCAGCGGTTCATATAGACTCTCTTGATTTTCCAAATCCTGACCAAAATGAGCAATTTCCAAGGCACGCATCGCACGACGACGATTAAACTGGGGAATCTCAAGACCTGCTTGCGCCACCAGATGAGCTAATTCCTCATCTGAATAGGGCTCCAAACTAGCCCGATAGGCCAAAATCTCCTCATGGGGAGTCTCCCCACCCAGGTGATAACCTTCTAGCAAGCTCTGGATATAAAGCCCAGTCCCACCGGCTATAATGGCTAGCTTGCCACGGCTGTGAATATCCTCAATAGCCATCTTAGCTTCTGAAACAAAATCAAAAGCCGAGTAAGACTCGGTTACCTCTCTAACATCGATTAAATGATGGGGAACAGCTGACTGCTCTTCTGGACTAGCCTTAGCCGTCCCAATATCAAGTTCTCGATAGACTTGCTGGCTATCTCCACTAACCACTTCGCCATTAAAACGCTTGGCCACTTCAATGGCAAGGGCTGTTTTTCCAACAGCAGTCGGTCCAACAATCACAATTATTTTTGTTTTCATCTTTTTTCCTTGAAAAATTCCCATTTTTTCGTTACTATTATTATAACACAAAAAGGTCAGTCAGAAAAATGTGACCTCTTGAGGGGGCTGGCTGATTAAGAAGATAAAGGAGGAAGACTCATGGCTAAAGGATTCGCTAAAGGTCTTGTAACAGGTGTCGCAGGAACTGTTGCTGCCGTTGCAGGTGCAGTATACGCATTTAAAAAGAAAGTAATCGAACCAGAAGAGCAAAAAGCAGCTTTCATCGAAGAAAACCGTAAAAAAGCAGCTCGCCGTCGCGTATCACGTTAAGAAACAAAAGAAGTTGGGATTCATTGTCTCAACTTCTTTTTCTATTCTTTTATACTCAATGAAAATCAAAGAGCAAACTAGGAAGCTAGCCGCAGGTTGCTCAAAGCACTGCTTTGAGGTTGTGGATAGAACTGACGAAGTCAGCTCAAAACATGGTTTTGAGGTTGTAGATGAAGCGACGCTGACGTAGTTTGAAGAGATTTTCTAAGAGTATTAAACGGCTAGGTCAAACTTCAACTGCGGCTTAACAGGGTCATAATCTACCAACTCAAAATTCTCTGCTTTAATATCAAAGAAATTGG
>NZ_VMMQ01000080.1:0-8605 GCF_013277295.1 Streptococcus sp. 477 | reverse complement strand
AATGTTTGGAACGCTTTTTAAAAACTAAATGACTATAAAACTTTTTTCCCAGATTTTTGTTTACTACTAAAGTTCACAATGGGTCTAATTTTTAAAATACTCTTGTTTAATTTTTGTAAGCAGATTGTTAGTAAAAGAGAATAACCCTGCTAAATTTCTGATCTACTTTATTCTATAGTAAAATGAAATAAAAATAGGACAAATCAATCAGGACAATCAAATCAATTTCTAGTAATGTTTTAGAAGTCCAGATGTACTATTCTAGTTTCAATCTATTATATATTATTCACTGACTAAAAAAGAAAACCTACCTTCTCAGTAGATTTTCTCTGTTTAAAATTTATTTCCAAGCGCCACTGGCATCTACATAGTAACCATCAGGTGTATAGGTGTTGTGAAGCATCTTACCAGTTGAAGCAAGGTAGTACCAAGATCCACTATCTTTTACCCATCCTGTTACCATAGAACCTGAGTTGTTTAGATAATACCAAGATCCACTATCTTTGATCCAACCTGTCGCCATAGAACCTGAGTCCTTTAGGTAATACCAAGAGTTATTATCATATAGCCAATTGCTAGCAATCATAGCTCCTGATGATTTAAAGGCATACCAGTTGCCACCCTGATAGAGCCAAGTTTGATTGAACATGACTCCTTTATCATTCATAAAGTACCAAGTTCCCTTGTCCTTAACCCAAGCATTTTTAACTAATTGACCTTGTTTTTGATAGTACCACTTTTCACTGTAATTCTTTTTTAGCCAGCTTTCTGCTTTTAGAATCGGATAAAGTATTTTGAAGGCTCCTCCCCCTCTGTAGGAATGACTGATAACTCCTGGTTTTTGAAGTTTCAATTCTACATAGTCGTCTTCCCAAGCAAACACTTTTTGACCATTGAGAGTCTCTGGTAAGGTAGCAGTGTAGGTCTTAGTTTGATAGTCCCATTTTGCATCAAGGTAGGTGTGTTGATCATTTGATTCGTCAATACGGAAGTAACCACTCTTTCCGCCATCATTATATACATCATCTACTACTTTAGTGGACCAGGTCTTTACTTCATTTCCGCTCTTGGCTTCTACCTTGATATCTCCTCTATAGCCATAAGGTACATAGAAATTCAGGTAACGCCCCTCTGTACCGACCATAGATTTGTCCTTTTCTTGACCTAGGAAATTGATAGTCTGATCTTGACCATTGAGACTAACCGTCCACTCGATTTTCTCAGTTTTTGGCAAATCCAAGACTTTGATATCCACTTCATGGCCATTGTTAAATCGAAGAATTTTGCCATCTTGATACTTAACCCCACCCTTAATAACCCATTCTTCTTCCAACTCAAAGGCTTGACCTGAATGAGGGAAAGCTAATAAAGCTAGACCTGCTAGAGATAAACCAAATAGTGTGATTTTTTTTGATACTTTCATTTTCTTAACTCCTTATTTTTGGAATAAAACAAATTGACTGTTTTTAGGATAAACTGATACATGTTGCTCTTCGTGAATTTGTGATGCAGCTTCAAGGACTAGAGGATAAGAGTATTGATACAGTTCCTCTAAAGTAATTTTTCCGTTAGTATTGGTGTCTGCCATAGGCGAAATCATTCTATTTTGAAGTGAATCCCAACCTGTACCCATTGCCCAGTATCTGGTGGCAAGACTACCTACTCCGACTACACTATACGATTCTTCGCCTTTCCAAGAGGCACATAGTACGAGGAATTTAGAATCAAGCATTTCACCATTCTTGCTTGCTACATCTCCTGTTGAAAATCCTGCCAAAAATGCTTGTTCATCAAATTTTTCTTCAGACTTGGAGGCAACCTTTTTGTCTGACTTACCTACATCTATAATTGTTCCTGAATAGCAACAATCCAGCATAACCACAAACTTACCTTTATATTGTTTCAGTATAGATGCCAATTCCCAGCCTGAAAATGTCTGACCATCGCTACCAAGATAGATTCTTCCGTCTCTTCCTCCATGACAAGTAAGGTAAAGATAGTTCACATCGCTTTCGATAGAAGATTTGAAAAGCTCTTGCGTTTTTGCAATAATCTCGGACTTAGTTTTATCTGGGAAACGAACAACTTTACTAAAGTTTTGGTTACTAAAAACCTTTTCCATAGCATTAACGTCTTCGATAGGTACTGCTCTCGTTGATGTTTCACCAAGAACTAAAGCACGGCGATTAATCGTTTGTCTTGCTCCACTACTAGCAAAGAAATAAGTATCATCTCCAATATTGTGCCAACCTGTCTGCATAGCACCGCTGGCAGCCAAATAATATTGTTTTCCTTCGATAGTCTGTAGGCCAGTTTGCATGACACCGCTAGTATTTAAATAGTACCAACTACCAGAAATCAAACACCATCCTGTTTTCATAGCACCACTAGTATCTAGATAATACCAATTTCCATATTCATTAAACCAACCTGTTTTCATCCAACCTTCACTATCAAAATAGTACCAGGTTTCATTGATCTTTTCCCACCCGTTTTTAGTGTAAGAACCGTCAGAGTGTTTATACCACCAACGGCTATTCGATTGAATCCAACTGCCATTAGAGTGACTATAAGACTTGGGAGAGATAGATTCTTGAGCAGAAACTGGACTATTTACTGGTAGTGTTGCCACTAGGCTCAGTAAAGCAACTGATGACAATAAAATTTTTTTCATAATCATATTGTCCTTTCTGTTTTATTTTTGTATAATCATATCACAAATAAAAAAACAGGTTTTATTTTTTGCAGAAATGGAAGAGGAATACTATGGAAAATTTTGGAGCAGTTTTAAAGGATATCCGTATTTCAAAAAATTTTCGTCTTAAAGATTTGTCTTGTGATAAGATTAGTGAGTCAACTATTTCTCGTTTCGAAAATGGGATTACAAAATTATCTATTGATCATTTTTACATATTGTTAAATCGCCTGGGGATATCATTTTCGGAATTTGAAGAATTAGTTCATTGCTATTATTCCAAAAAAGAATGCTTTTTTGAAGAATTAGAACATGCTGTAAACTCTTCAGATATCATTTTGTTACAAGAACTAATAAAGAAAATAGAGCTAAAACAAAAGCAGGAAAGAAGTTTATGCAATTTTCACATAAAATTGATTGCTGAACAACAGATTAATCGCCTTGTAAATCTTCCTTATAATACATCTAAATGCAATGAGATAATAAAGTATTTGCTTTCGGTAGATACTTGGATGGAGTATGAACTGAAAATTTTTTATAATTCGGTGTTTTTTATGAACACTAAAACCATAAGCTTATTATATAGAGCGGTAATCAAGAAAACACGACATTTTTTAAAAACAGATATGGGAACACATAGAGTAATTCCTTTATATTTATTTAATTTAGAATTATTATTAAAAAATAATTTGTTAAATAACGCTCAATTTTTTATAGATGATTTAGAAAATTTACTGACCAGACAAGGATATTATTTTGAAAAGAATTATTTACTCTTCCTAAAAGGTATTTATCTTATAAAAACTAATCAAATAAAGTTAGGTAAAAAAGAATGTTCTAAAGCTATGAGAATATTTAAGGAATATAATGATAGTGATACAATAAATGAATTAAACCAGAAATTTAAGCTAGATCTAACAATTTAATTGTTAAATGATATTGTTTAGAGATATAATTCCTAAAAAATTAGACAAATAATTTATCTATAAGATTTGGTTCTGTATTACACTGAGCTAAGTCTTTCTTAGTTTTAATACATTTGTTATTATATAGGCTTTTATTGATTATTTCTTGTTTTAATTCAGGGGAATAGTAACGATTCTTCCCATTTTTAACACTCTCTATTCCATAACGATCAATTCATCTTGTCACATACCTTAGCCCGAAACATCTACACAAAATCTTTTTGAAAGCTGATTAAAGATTTGTACTTGCTTTCTAAGTTCATAGATCTGAACCTTAACCTCATTTGTCAATCCCATAATAAAAATAAGGACATTCCAATTGAACTGCACCCCAAAAGTTAGACAGAAAAAATCTAACTTTTGGGGTGCAGTTCATATATAGGCGCTATTTTTTCTTGAACAAGCGGATGTAGTCCTGTTTGCTATGAATAATATCTGATACAAAGACAGCTTTTCTGTCCTCTAAAATATGATAGAATGCTAGGTAATCTCCTAAAATGATGCATCGAGTTTTGTGGGGTGGGTATATAATCCCTCCTACTCTTTCGTCAGCATCAAATCCTGCTTCTGGGAAGACTTCAAGACGCTCCAAACCATAAAGAACATTCTTAACTGTGTTTGCTCCTGCCTGTTCTGAAAAGTAGTTAGCTGAGATATAATCTTTAATACCTCTTAGCTGTTCTTGTACCGTTTCGGAGATAATGATGCTATATGCCTTCTCGTTAAATTCCAAGGTTAGCCCTCACTTCATCAAGACTGTAAGTTCTTCCATGTTCTAAATCCTCAAAGCTACGAGCAATTTCAGCACGCAACCTTGATAGAAGTTCTTCTCTTTCTTTATCTACTTGAGTTTCAAATGGCAAGGCTTTATTTTCTACAATGTGTTCTAAAAACAAGTTAAAACTGGCTGTCATATCAAGATTTTGCGCTGTGATAATAGCTTTAGCTTTCTCTAACAAGTCTCTGTTAGTCTTAAAATTTACCTGTGTGTTTTTTTCTAAAACATTCATGGTAGCACCTCCTTTAGACTATTATATCACTTTGGACTATATCGGTCTAGTTATGTCTCAACGATTATAGCTGGATACTAAGAGAAATCAAAAAAGCACTCTAGGATAGAGGCCTAAAGTGCTTAGTTTCAAGGCTTTACAGCCTATCATATTTAATAAAATATTACAACATCTTGTTGTAGAATTCAACGACAAGTGCTTCGTTGATTTCTGGGTTGATTTCGTCGCGTTCTGGCAAGCGAGTCAATGAACCTTCCAATTTTTCAGCGTCGAATGATACGAATGCTGGACGTCCAAGAGTAGCTTCTACTGCTTCAAGGATTGCTGGAACTTTCAATGATTTTTCACGAACTGAGATCACTTGACCTGGAGTTACGCGGTATGATGGGATATCAACGCGTTTCCCGTCAACAAGGATGTGACCGTGGTTTACGAACTGACGAGCTTGACGACGAGTAGTCGCAAGACCAAGACGGTAAACAACGTTATCCAAACGACGTTCCAAAAGAAGCATAAAGTTGAAACCTAGGATCCCGCCTTTGATTTTTGTAGCTTGTACGAACAAGTTACGGAATTGTTTTTCACCTACACCGTAAGTGAAACGAAGTTTTTGTTTTTCAGCCAATTGCAAACCGTATTCTGACAATTTAGAACGGTTGTTTGGTCCGTGTTGTCCTGGTACGTAGTTACGACGTGCCAATTCTTTACCTGTACCTGTAAGTGAAAGGCCAAGGCGACGAGATTGTTTCCAAGATGGTCCTGTATAACGTGACATGTGAATGTCCTCCTGATATAAATAATATTTCGGTGGAAATAGTCACTTAGAAAGCCCTGATTCGTGCAGATGCCCTTCGCCTAAACAGCCAAGGTTACTTATCATAAGACACCTGTTGACGAGCTTCATGCTTTCCTGCTGATATTTCACACAAAATCTATTTTACCATGAATAGCTGGATTTGTAAAGGGGTTTTAGGCTTTATTTTCACTACCAGAGAGATTGAGAAGGAGGGTAAAGGTACTTCCTAGACCGTACTGGCTGCTGACTGTGATTTCCCCACCCAATTGATGAGCCAATTCACGCGCAATCGCAAGACCAAGACCATGCCCACCTGTTTTCATGTTACGCGAAGTTTCGACACGATAAAGGCGTTTGAAAATATTCTCCAAATCCTCTGGGGCAATGCCCTGCCCCTCATCGGTCACACTGATTGAAAGCTGGTTCTTCTCCAGCTTAGCCACCACTTCCAGCTTGGTTCCTGGAGCAGAGTATTTAAAAGCGTTATTGAGCAGATTCACCAAGATACGAGAAAGCTTAGCATAATCTCCTTCAGTCCGGGCAGACTCTGGGATTACCTGCAAGTGGACATCTCTTCTCTCCTGCTCAATCAAAAACTGAAATTCACTCATGCACTCAATCAAGAGCTGATCCAGAAAAATGCTGTCTTTGCTGGTCGTTTCCACCTGATTTCTAGCTGTGTTTAGGGTCAAAAAATTCAACTCCTCAACCAGTTTATTGAGTCTTTCCGTCTGGCGTCCAATGGTTGCTAGATAATGGTCCTGTTCTCCTTCCTTGATAACCCCATCCAAAATCCCTTCTACCGTCGCTTGGATTGAAGTGATAGGAGTCTTGATATCATGCGACAACTGGGCAATCATCAAGCCCTTTTCTCGTTCGCTTTCTTCCAAGGAATCAAAGCTTGCCTGCAAATCATGGGACATTTCATTAAAAGCTTGGCCTAATTGTTGAAATTCTAAAGGGCCTTGAACCTCCAAATTTGAAGGAAAATCCTTGTCCGCTACCCGCCTGGCATGCTCCTTGAGTTTGCCCAACGACGTAAAGACCGGCGATAGGAGAAAGAGACTAATCCCAGCACCGACAAGGCTGGCAACGATGGTCATCCCAAGCAAAAAGTAAATCTCGCCTTTCGCAATCAGCATTTTTTGAACAGCCCAAAAAACAACCAAAATGGTTAAGAGGGTTGAAATAATATATCCAACCAAAATATAACTTTTTAGTTTCATGTTTGTCCTCTCGGTTTCTCTATCTTATATCCCAACCCCCAAACTGTCTTAATAGTGGGCGTTTGGTCACTACTATATTTTGCCAACTCCTGTCGAAGAGCATGGATATGCACATTCAAGGTATTGGTGTCATCCACATAGTCGTCTTGCCAGACTTTTTCATAGAGGTCTGTCTTGGAGAAAACTCTCTCTGGATTGCTAGCTAAAATCCACAGCAATTCAAATGATTTAACAGTTAAATCCAGCATTTCTTCTCCTATTTGAACTTCATGGCTACTATGATTCATTTTTAGATTGCCAAGGGAAATCAGCTCTGTTTCGCCCCCACGATGAAGGCGGCGCAAAATATTGTGGACCCGCAAAACCAGCTCACGAGGGCTAAAGGGCTTAGCAATAAAATCATCTGCTCCCAAGCTCAGGCCGTAAATCTTGTCCTGTTCACTGGTCTTAGCAGTAATAAATAGGAAAGGTTGCTCTGGTGATAAGTATTGAACCTCACTGATTAAATCATAACCATCCATCCGAGGCATCATGACATCTGTGATAATCAAATCAATCGGTTTTTTCTTGAACAGCTCTAGCGCTTCCAGTCCATCATGGGCTACCAAGACCTGATAACCTGCCTGAATTAAGTATCTCTGATGAATATCGGTGATTTCTACCTCGTCGTCAACGAGTAAAATTGTCTTTCCCATCTGTCTCTCCTTTGATAAAAACAGTGCTATACTGCTTTAAGTATAACACTATTTTTATTGTTTTACGATGATTTTAATCTGCTATTGAAAGAAAGTCCTGATTGCTGATTGAGTTGGTAAACTAGCCTTAGTCAGCCCACTATCCATCATTTATTTCCTTAGCTGATTAGTTTTCTTCTTTTTTGTTTTTCAAACCTAGACCACCGAGTAAACCTACAAGCGCAAGCCCAAGGAAACCAATACTTGCCATTGATGTTTGAGCTTCACCAGTATTTGGTAGCATAGCTTTATCATCTGACATCATCTTGTCTGACATCATCTTGTCTGACATCATCGTATCAGACATCTTGTTAGCAGAAGCAGCCATATTTTCACCTGCCATCGTATTGGTAGAGCTTGTCATGGTGTCAGCAGGCATGCTATCTGTAGTACTTGGAGCTGGAGTCTCAGTCTTCATACCTGATTTTTCCATTTGGTCATTTGCTGGCATTGCTTTATCAGTCTCTTTGGCTGGTGCCATCATGTCCTTATGGTCAGCAGCTGTTTGATGAGTCGCACCTGTAGCAGGATTGTGATTCATCGGAGTCACGCCAGAACCAGAGTTAGAAGATGAGAATGAAGCATTTGCTGTGTCTGATGTTTCTTTAACATTTATCTTAATAGTAACTTTTTTAGCTGCTACGACATTTGTCAAATCTGCTTTACCATCTTTGTTGCCATAGACATTGACTGTAGCGCTGTAGGTTTTAGTGCCGTTTGCTCGGAACTGGTCAATGAGTTCTTGTTTTTCTTTGCCAGCCACGTTTCCGTCCAAGGCTACTTGATAGAAGCATTGCCCTTTGGTCTTCACGTTTTCGCCTAGTGGAGATAGGGCTGGGTTTTTAGCGTCGCCGTTATCTGACCATGGAGCCTTGTCAGATGCCTTAAGCAAGAGACGAGTCAACATGCCATCACCTGCGAAGAGTTCGTATGGAATCACATGGTTAACACCAGCTGTGAATGGACCGTCACCCTTGGCTTGTTCTAGGTAGGCTGCTGGAACATCGATACTGTCTTTAACGTTGTCTGCAACGGCTTTTTGAACTGTTTCTTTAGAAATTAAACCGTTTATGTTAATAGTGACTTGTTTAGTTGCTACGACATTTGTCAAATCTGCTTTACCATCTTTGTTACCATAGACATTGACTGTAGCGCTGTAGGTTTTAGTGCCGTTTGCTC
>NZ_VMMQ01000008.1:0-34254 GCF_013277295.1 Streptococcus sp. 477 | reverse complement strand
TTAGCGGACGTCGTTTTGAGCGAACTTCAATTGTTGCAGGACAAGTAGACGGAGAGTTTATAGCTCCCATGATTTACAAGAACAGCAGGACAAGCGATTTCTTTGTGGAGTGGTTCAAAACGCAACTCCTGCCTGCTTTGAAGACACCTCATGTTATTATCATGGACAATGCTAGTTTTGATCCCAAGAACATTTTGGATGAACTCTGCATCCAAGATAAACACTTTTTCTTACCTCTACCGCCATATTCACCGGATTTGAATCCTATTGAGCAAGCTTGGGCTATCTTGAAAAAGAAAGTAACAGATTTATTAAGGGAAGTCCCAACTATTTTTGAATGTTTGGAACGCTTTTTAAAAACTAAATGACTATAAAAAGAAATGCCACGCTATGAAGGCTCAAGCGATTGTCACAAGTCAAGGGAGAATTGTTTCTTTGGATATCGCTGTGAACTATTGTCATGATATGAAGTTGTTCAAAACGAGTCGCAGAAATATCGGACAAGCTGGTAAAATCTTGGCTGACAATGGTTATCAAGGACTCATGAAGCTATATCCTCTTTTGCAGGAAGTCTAATATTGTTATAATTTAATTTGAATTCCAAAATCACATTGTTCCGTCCGTATTTTATTTTACTGTATGTCTTCCTAAGCTCCAAAGTTTCTGCGTCAAATTTCCTATTTTCACTGTAGTCTTTGACACTTCGAACGACAATTTGAATCATATATTCAAAAAAAAAAATGAAAAATTTGTGCCAACAAGCCTAAATATTCTGAAAATTTGTTTGATTTTTAATGGATAATATGATATAATGGTTGTCAATCTATAATTCACATAAACAGAGGAGTAGAAAATGAAAAAAAGTCGTGTATTTGCTACAGCAGGTCTTGTTTTATTAGCAGCAGGTGTACTTGCAGCATGCAGTTCTTCAAAATCATCTGATTCATCAGCCCCTAAAGCTTATGGCTATATTTATACAGCAGACCCAGAAACCTTGGACTACCTGATTTCAAGTAAAAATAGTACAAAAGTAGTGACTTCAAATGGGATTGATGGTTTATTCACTAACGATAATTACGGGAATCTTGCTCCTGCAGTTGCAGAGGATTGGGAAGTCTCTAAGGATGGTTTGACCTATACTTATAAGATTCGTAAAGGGGTTAAATGGTTTACCTCTGATGGAGAAGAATATGCAGAGGTGACGGCTAAAGATTTCGTGAACGGTTTAAAACACGCAGCAGATAAAAAATCAGAAGCTATGTATTTAGCTGAAAATTCGGTTAAAGGCTTAGCAGATTATCTATCAGGAACTTCAACAGATTTTTCAACAGTTGGTGTCAAGGCGGTTGATGATTATACGTTACAATACACTTTGAACCAGCCTGAACCGTTCTGGAACTCTAAGTTGACTTATTCTATTTTCTGGCCTCTGAATGAAGAATTCGAAACATCAAAAGGAAGCGATTTTGCTAAACCAACAGATCCGACATCCTTGCTTTATAATGGTCCATTCTTGTTGAAAGGGTTGACTGCAAAATCTTCTGTAGAGTTTGTAAAAAATGAGCAATATTGGGACAAAGAAAACGTCCACCTAGATACTATAAATCTGGCTTACTATGATGGCTCAGATCAGGAGTCGCTAGAGCGTAACTTCACTAGTGGAGCTTATAGTTTTGCCCGTCTTTACCCTACCAGCTCCAACTATTCTAAGGTTGCAGAAAAATACAAGGACAATATCTATTACACACAACCAGACTCTGGGATTGCTGGTATAGGTGTGAATATTGATCGCCAAAGTTACAACTATACTTCTAAAACTACCGATTCAGAGAAAGCCTCTACTAAGAAGGCATTGCTTAACAAAGATTTCCGTCAAGCCTTGAATTTTGCTTTTGATCGCTCAGCTTACTCTGCTCAAATCAATGGTAAAGATGGAGCAGCTTTAGCAGTTCGTAATCTATTTGTAAAACCAGACTTTGTTTCAGTTGGTGAGAAGACCTTTGGTGATTTAGTCGCTGCTCAACTTCCTGCCTATGGAGATGAGTGGAAAGGTGTGAATTTAGCTGATGGGCAGGATGGTTTATTCAATGCTGACAAGGCCAAGGCAGAGTTTGCGAAAGCTAAGAAAACTTTAGAAGCAGACGGCGTTCAGTTCCCTATTCATTTGGATGTTCCAGTAGACCAAGCAGCAAAAGGCTACATATCCCGTATTCAGTCCTTTAAACAATCTGTAGAAACAGTTCTTGGTGCTGAAAATGTCGTGGTTGATATTCAACAAATGACAAGAGATGAATTTCTTAATATCACTTACTATGCTGCTAATGCGTCAGCTGAGGATTGGGATGTATCGGGAGGAGTTTCATGGGGGCCAGACTATCAAGACCCATCTACTTACCTGGATATTTTAAAAACAACTAGCAGTGAAACTACAAAAACATATTTAGGATTTGATAATCCAAATAGCCCTTCAGTAGTTCAAGTTGGTTTGAAAGAATACGATAAATTAGTTGATGAAGCTGCCAAAGAGACAAGCGACTTGAATGTCCGTTATGAAAAATATGCAGCGGCTCAAGCATGGTTGACAGATAGTTCACTCTTTATTCCTGCTATGGCTTCTGCTGGTGCAGCACCGGTGCTTTCACGAGTTGTTCCATTTACTGGAGCTTCTGCGCAAACAGGCTCTAAGGGGTCAGATGTTTACTTCAAATATTTGAAATTACAAGATAAAGCGGTGACTAAGAAAGAGTATGAAAAAGCTCGTGAAAAATGGTTGAAAGAAAAAGCTGAATCAAATGAGAAAGCTCAAAAAGAATTGGCAAGTCATGTGAAGTAAATAATTTCTAATAGAACTTTCTCTCCATGAGGAGAAGGTTCTTTTGGGATTTTTAAAGGAAATAATATGAAAAAATATATTTTTATGCGTGTTTTGCGGTCATTGGTTTCGATTTTCTTAGTGACGACTTTGACCTACACGATTATCTATACCTTGGTTCCTCGAAAATTGATTTTCAAGCAGGACCCTAACTATAATAAAATTGCGACAACGGCTGATAAACGTGATAACTATGAAAATACTGTGTTTGAGCGTATGGGCTACATTGAGTATTACGATACTAAAGAGTTGCAAGAAAAGGCAAGTAGCATGGATTCTTCTGTAACAGTAGAAGCAAATGCGACCAATAAAGCTATTTATGAAAAGTACATCAATCAATTAGGTCATGGTTGGACTTTGGGAGAATTTACTGAAAGTGGTCAATTCTATGCTAGTCGTGAAATCCCCATTTTTGAACGTGTTTTTCACTTCTATGCTAACTTGATTGACATTGACCATACAAATAAAATCCAAGACCCTGAAAATCCAGACTTGAAACGTTACCTTCGTTTCGAAAATGATCCAGCTATCGGATGGTCATTGGTCGGTTCAGGAACTAAACATAAATATCTCTTGTACTTTAACAGTCAGTTCCCATTTGTTCATCAAAACTTTGCGAACTTGAATTTAGGTGACTCTTATCCAACCTATGCTAATACACCAGTTCTTCAGGTTATTACTCAAGGTCAAGGACAAACCAAAACTGCCCAAGTTCAGTTCCCAACAGGTAAGAAAACGTCTTCTGTAAATATTTACTCAAGAACCTACAAGTCACCTAGTCAGGCTGACTCTCGTGAAGTAGCTAGCTATGGGAAAGATGATCCTTATACAGCGACTGAAAGTAATTACCAATATCCATCTATGATTGTCAGCTCTGCTATTACTGGTTTGATTGGTTTGGTGATTTCTTATGCGATTGCAGTGCCACTTGGTTCAGCCATGGCTCGTTTCAAGAACACTTGGATTGATAGCTTCTCAACAGGGGCTTTGACCTTCTTGCTTGCTCTTCCAACCATTGCCTTGGTTTACATCGTTCGATTGATTGGATCATCTATTGGTCTTCCAGATTCGTTCCCTATCTTGGGAGCTGGAGATTGGCGTTCTTACGTTTTACCAGCAGTCATCCTTGGTTTGTTGGGTGCTCCTGGTACAGCTATTTGGATTCGTCGTTACATGATTGACTTGCAATCTCAAGACTTTGTTCGTTTCGCTCGTGCAAAAGGTTTGTCTGAAAAAGAAATTTCAAACAAACACATCTTTAAAAATGCCATGGTTCCGCTGGTTTCAGGAATTCCTGGTGCCATTATTGGGGTTATCGGTGGTGCAACCCTTACTGAAACAGTCTTCGCCTTCCCAGGTATGGGTAAAATGTTGATTGACTCTGTAAAAGCATCTAATAACTCTATGGTCGTTGGTCTTGTCTTCATCTTTACATGTATTTCTATCTTCTCACGTCTTTTGGGAGATATTTGGATGACTATTATTGACCCACGTATTAAATTGACTGAGAAAGGAGGCAAATAATGTCTACAATCGATAAAGAAAAATTTCAGTTTATAAAACGTGACGATTTTGCCTCTGAAACTATTGATGCGCCAGCATATTCTTACTGGAAATCAGTGTTTAGACAATTTATGAAGAAAAAATCAACTGTAGTCATGTTGGGAATCTTGGTAGCCATCATTTTGATGAGTTTCATCTACCCAATGTTTTCTAAGTTTGATTTCAATGATGTCAGCAAGGTAAACGACTTTAGTGCTCGTTATATCAAGCCAAATGCTGAGCATTGGTTCGGTACAGACAGTAACGGTAAATCACTCTTTGACGGTGTCTGGTTTGGAGCTCGTAACTCTATCCTCATTTCTGTGATTGCGACAGTGATTAACTTGGTTATCGGTGTTTTTGTCGGTGGTATTTGGGGAATTTCAAAATCAGTTGACCGTGTCATGATGGAAGTTTATAACGTCATCTCAAACATCCCATCTCTTTTGATTGTCATTGTCTTGACTTACTCAATCGGAGCTGGATTCTGGAATCTGATTTTTGCTATGAGTGTGACGACATGGATTGGGATTGCCTTCATGATCCGTGTGCAAATCTTGCGTTACCGTGATTTGGAATACAACTTGGCGTCACGTACTTTGGGAACACCAACCTTGAAGATTGTTGCCAAAAACATCATGCCACAATTGGTATCTGTTATTGTGACAACCATGACTCAAATGCTTCCAAGCTTTATCTCATACGAAGCCTTCTTGTCTTTCTTCGGTCTAGGATTACCGATTACCGTGCCAAGTTTGGGTCGTTTGATTTCGGATTATTCACAAAACGTAACAACCAATGCTTACTTGTTCTGGATTCCATTGACAACTCTTGTCTTGGTATCCTTGTCCCTTTTCGTAGTTGGTCAAAACTTAGCGGATGCTAGTGATCCACGTACACATAGATAGGAGTAGAAATGACAAAAGAAAAAAATGTAATTTTGACTGCTCGCGATATTGTCGTGGAATTTGACGTTCGTGACAAAGTATTGACAGCCATTCGCGGCGTTTCCCTTGAACTAGTTGAAGGAGAAGTATTAGCCTTGGTAGGTGAGTCAGGATCAGGTAAATCTGTTTTGACAAAGACCTTCACAGGTATGCTCGAAGAAAATGGTCGCATTGCCCAAGGTAGTATTGACTACCGTGGTCAGGATTTGACAGCTTTATCTTCTCACAAGGATTGGGAACAAATTCGTGGTGCTAAGATTGCGACTATCTTCCAGGATCCAATGACTAGTTTGGACCCCATTAAAACAATTGGTAGCCAGATTACAGAAGTTATTGTAAAACACCAAGGAAAAACAGCCAAGGAAGCAAAAGAATTGGCCATTGACTACATGAATAAGGTTGGCATTCCAGACGCAGATAGACGTTTTAATGAATACCCATTCCAATATTCTGGAGGAATGCGTCAACGTATCGTTATTGCGATTGCCCTTGCCTGCCGACCTGATGTCTTGATCTGTGATGAGCCAACAACTGCCTTGGATGTAACCATTCAAGCTCAGATTATTGATTTGCTAAAATCTTTACAAAACGAGTATCATTTCACAACAATCTTTATCACTCACGACCTTGGTGTGGTAGCAAGTATTGCGGATAAGGTAGCGGTTATGTATGCAGGAGAAATCGTTGAGTATGGAACTGTTGAGGAAGTCTTCTATGACGCTTGCCATCCATATACATGGAGTCTCTTGTCTAGCTTGCCTCAGCTTGCTGATGATAAAGGGGATCTTTACTCAATCCCAGGAACACCTCCGTCACTTTATACTGACTTGAAAGGGGATGCCTTTGCCTTGCGTTCTGACTATGCAATGCAGATTGACTTCGAACAAAAAGCTCCTCAATTCTCAGTATCAGAGACACATTGGGCTAAAACTTGGCTTCTTCATGAGGATGCTCCAAAAGTAGAAAAACCAGCTGTGATTGCAAATCTCCATGATAAGATCCGTGAAAAAATGGGATTTGCCCATCTGGCTGACTAGGAGGAAGGAAATGTCTGAAAAATTAGTAGAAATTAAAGATTTAGAAATTTCCTTCGGTGAAGGAAGTAAGAAGTTTGTCGCGGTTAAAAATGCTAACTTCTTTATCAACAAGGGAGAAACGTTCTCGCTTGTTGGTGAGTCAGGTAGTGGGAAAACAACTATTGGTCGTGCTATCATCGGTCTCAATGATACAAGTAATGGAGATATCATTTTTGAGGGTCAAAAGATTAATGGTAAGAAATCGCGTGAACAAGCTGCGGAATTGATTCGTCGTATCCAGATGATTTTCCAAGACCCTGCGGCAAGTTTGAATGAACGTGCGACTGTTGATTATATTATTTCTGAAGGTCTTTACAATCACCATTTGTTTAAGGATGAAGCAGAGCGTGAAGAGAAAGTTCAAAATATTATCCGTGAAGTGGGTCTGCTTGCTGAGCATTTGACTCGTTACCCTCATGAGTTTTCAGGTGGTCAACGTCAACGTATCGGTATTGCCCGTGCCTTGGTCATGCAACCAGACTTTGTTATTGCGGATGAACCAATTTCAGCCTTGGACGTTTCTGTGCGTGCCCAAGTCTTGAACTTGCTCAAAAAATTCCAAAAAGAACTTGGCTTGACCTATCTCTTTATCGCCCATGACTTGTCGGTTGTTCGTTTTATTTCAGATCGTATCGCAGTTATTTACAAGGGTGTTATTGTAGAGGTTGCAGAGACAGAAGAATTGTTTAACAATCCAATTCACCCATATACTCAAGCCTTGCTTTCAGCGGTACCAATTCCAGACCCAATCTTGGAACGTAAGAAGGTCTTGAAGGTTTACGACCCAAGTCAACACGACTATGAGACTGATAAACCATCCATGGTTGAAATCCGTCCAGGTCACTATATTTGGGCGAACCAAGCCGAATTGGCACGTTATCAAAAAGGACTAAACTAGTAATGGTTTTATAATTTCCATGTCAATTTTTAGGCTCTTTGTCAACTGTAGTGGATTGAAGTCAGCTAAGCTCGAGAAAGGACAAATTTCGTCCTTTCTTTTTTGATGTTCAGAGCGATAAAAATCCGTTTTTTGAAGTTTTCAAAGTTCCGAAATCCAAAGGCATTTCGTTTGATAAGCTTAATGAGATTATTGGTTGCTTCTAATTTGGCGTTAGAATAGTGTAGTTGAAGGGCATTGACAATCTTTTCTTTATCCTTTAGAAAGGTTTTAAAGACAGTCTGAAAAAGAGGATGAACCTGCTTTAGATTGTCCTCAATAAGTCCGAAAAATTTGTCAGGCTCCTTGTTCTGGAAGTGAAAAAGTAAGAGCTGATAGAGATTGTAGTGGTGTTTCAAGTCTTCTGAATAGCTCAAAAGCTTGTCAAGAATCTCTTTATTCGTTAAGTGCATACGAAAAGTAGGGCGATAAAAACGTTTATCGCTGAGTTTACGACTATCCTGTTGAATGAGTTTCCAGTATCGTTTAATAGCCTTGTATTCATGGGATTTTCGTTCAAACTGATTCATAATTTGGACACGGACACGACTCATAGCACGGCTAAGATGTTGCACAATGTGAAAGCGATCCAGAACGATTTTAGCGTTTGGAAAAAGTTGCCTAGCTAAGTCATAATAAGGACTAAACATATCCATAGTAATAATTTTCACTCGACATCGGACGACCCTATCATATTTAAGAAAGTGATCTCGAATGACGGCTTGTGTTCTACCTTCAAGAACAGTGATGATATTGAGCTTATCAAAATCTTGCGCAATAAAGCTCATCTCCATCTCCCGATTGAAACAGTCACTCCCCGGACTGTTTCAACGTCCCAAGACATAATCTTAGGCAGATTTCTAAAATTACACTCAAAGTGGAAGTCATTGAGCTTTCGAATGACAGTTGAAGTTGAGATGGAAAGCTGATGGGCAATATCGGTCATAGAAATCTTTTCAATTAACTTTTGAGCAATCTTTTGGTTGATGATACGAGGGATTTGGTGATTCTTCTTGACGATAGAAGTTTCAGCGATCATCATTTTTGAACAGTGATAGCACTTGAATCGACGCTTTCTAAGGAGAATTCTAGTAGGTATACCAGTCGTTTCAAGATAAGGAATTTTAGAAGGTTTTTGAAAGTCATATTTCTTCAATTGGTTTCCGCACTCAGGGCAAGATGGGGCGTCGTAGTCCAGTTTGGCGATGATTTCCTTGTGTGTATCCTTATTGATGATGTCTAAAATCTGGATATTAGGGTCTTTAATGTCTAGTAATTTTGTGATAAAATGTAATTGTTCCATATGATTCTTTCTAATGAGTTGTTTTGTCGCTTTTCATTATAGATCTTATGGGACTTTTTTTCTACAATAAAATAGGCTCCATAATATCTATAGGGGGGTACCCACTACAAATATTATAGAGCCGAAAAAGGCTGAGATCTAGTGTCTCAGTCTTTTATTTCTTGCGCTTTGCAAAATCTACAAATCTAAATTTCTCTAACTTATGGCGACTTTCGGTAAACTGAAATTGGCGTCCGTCTTGGAGATAGACTTTTGATTTAATCGAAACGACATAAGGGTCTTTGCCAATGTCCATGAGAATCTTGTCTCGGTCGCTTGAGTGGTCAATGGTGATTTCCTTCTGAGCATAATCAATAAGGAGTTTGAGGCCATTTTCTATATAAGAATAGATAGACTGCTCAGCAATTTGGCGAGTGAGATTTGGGATGAGTTCCATATCCAGATAGTCTGTATCCAGAACGGATACCAGATCATCCACCACACGCTGGCGGACCACCTTCCAAACCATCCGAAACTCTGGGAAACCGGTTATCAGTGAGGATTTTTTATCAATAATAATCTTGTCCAGACTGACCACGTTGGTTTTAGAGCGCAGTCCAAGTTCTTTAACTAGTTCTTGGTAGCTGGTTAGGTTGGATACAGGGAAATTGACGGTTTCTTCTTTGACGACTTGAGAACCTTGCCCTCTTATCTTTTTGATCAATCCTTCCTCTTGGAGGAGAGACAGGGCCTTTCGGACGGTATCACGACTCACTTGATATTGCTCCATAAGGTCGTGCTCGCTAGGAAGGAAATCTCCGACAGCGTAAGTCTCGTTTTGAATGGTTTCTTGGATTTGCTTAAATAATTGTTGGTATTTCTTCATTTTGCCTGCTTAAATAGGTTTTTAGTCTAGTTTAATGAACACCTGTATCTATTTTACCATACAAGTGCTAGAAAATTTACAAAAAAACACCCTTTTTATACCAAACAAGTTGCAGACAAGTTTGGTATCATTTACAATATACTTATCAAATCAAACTTGCTTTGACAAGTATAAGGAGAATCAAATGGGAAAATTTGAACAAGAAGCCAAAGATCTGCTTCAGGCAATTGGAGGCAAAGAAAATGTGACTGCCGTAACTCACTGTGCGACACGGATGCGCTTTGTTTTAGGAGATGATAAGAAGGCTAATGTTAAAGCTATCGAGTCAATTCCAGCTGTTAAAGGAACTTTTACAAATGCAGGTCAATTTCAGGTAATCATTGGAAATGACGTGCCCATCTTTTATAATGATTTTACAGCCGTTTCAGGTATTGAGGGTGCTTCCAAAGAAGCAGCCAAGTCTGCAGCTAAGAGTAATCAAAACGTGGTCCAAGGTGTTATGACCACTCTGGCGGAAATCTTTACTCCGATTATTCCAGCCTTGATTGTTGGTGGATTGATCCTCGGTTTCTGTAATGTCTTGGAAGGTGTCCATTGGTCGATGTTGGATGGCAAGACCATCACAGAATCCTCTCAGTTTTGGGCAGGGGTTAATCACTTCCTCTGGTTGCCTGGTGAAGCTATCTTCCAGTTCTTACCAGTAGGGATTACTTGGTCTGTTTCTCGTAAGATGGGAACCAGCCAAATTTTGGGAATTGTTCTCGGAATCTGTTTGGTATCGCCTCAGTTGCTCAATGCCTATGCGGTTGCTTCAACGCTAGCAGCTGATATCGCAGCAAACTGGGTTTGGAATTTTGGTTATTTTACTGTTAATCGTATTGGTTACCAAGCCCAAGTTATCCCAGCCTTGCTTGCAGGTTTGAGTCTGTCTTATCTTGAAATTTTCTGGCGCAAACATATCCCAGAAGTCATTTCCATGATTTTTGTACCTTTTTTGTCATTGATTCCAGCCTTGATTTTGGCTCATACTGTTTTGGGACCAATCGGTTGGACAATTGGACAAGGACTTTCATCAGTTGTCTTGGCAGGTTTAACTGGTCCAGTTAAATGGCTCTTCGGTGCAATTTTTGGTGCCCTCTACGCTCCATTTGTCATCACAGGTCTGCACCATATGACCAATGCCATTGATACACAATTGATTGCGGATGCTGGTGGCACTGCCCTATGGCCAATGATTGCTCTTTCTAATATTGCTCAAGGCTCAGCCGTGTTTGCCTATTATTTCATGCATCGCCATGATGAGCGTGAGGCTCAGGTTTCACTTCCTGCAACCATTTCGGCCTATCTCGGTGTTACAGAACCAGCTCTTTTTGGAGTTAACGTAAAATATATTTATCCATTTGTTGCTGGGATGACTGGTTCAGCCCTTGCAGGCATGTTATCCGTTACTTTTAATGTAACTGCGGCTTCTATTGGTATCGGTGGTTTGCCAGGTATTCTCTCTATTCAATCTTAATACATGCTGCCATTTGCAGGAACTATGCTAGTTGCGATTGTTGTTCCAATGCTCTTGACTTTCTTCTTCCGCAAGGCTGGTCTCTTTACAAAAACAGAGGACGATACGGACTTGCAGGCAGAATTCGTTGCTCAAGAAGAAGCAGAATTTGTGAGTCATGAACCAGTAGAACTTACTCCAGTAGAAATTGTTAGCCCGCTGACTGGCCAAGTGAAAGAACTAAGTCAAGCAACGGATCCAGTCTTTGCTTCAGGTGTCATGGGGCAAGGTCTGGTCATTGAACCAAGCCAAGGTGAGTTGACTTCTCCAGTCAATGGGACAGTGACGGTTCTTTTTCCTACCAAGCATGCCATTGGTATTGTCTCTGACGAGGGGGTGGAATTGCTCATCCACATCGGTATGGATACAGTAGGTCTTGATGGCAAAGGATTTGAAAGTCTTGTAGCCCAAGGAGACCATGTCACAGTTGGTCAGCAACTGATTCGTTTTGATATGGATGTCATTAAGGCTGCAGGTCTGGTGACAGAAACTCCTGTTATCATCACCAACCAAGATGCTTATACAGCGACTATTCCCGGAACTTATCCGACAACGATCCAAGCTGGAGCATCTCTCATGGTCGCTACACGAATCTAATACTCTTCGAAAATCTCTTCAAACCACGTCAGCTCTATCTGCAACCTCAAAATAGTGTTTTGAGCAACCTGTGGCTAGCTTCCTAGTTTGTTCTTTGATTTTCATTGAGTATAATTGAAATAGCACAAATAGGGACGGAAGACTGCTTCCTCCCTTTTATCAGAAAAGGAGAAACAGATGACACTTGATAAAGGAAAAGTAGTCTATCAAATCTATCCAAAATCTTACAAAGACACCACTGGCAATGGTATTGGGGACTTCCGTGGAATTATTGAAAAAATTCCCTATTTAGCCAAACTAGGTGTGGATATGGTCTGGCTCAATCCATTCTATCCAAGCCCTCAACGGGATAATGGTTACGATATTTCAGATTATATGGCAGTAGATCCTCTTTTTGGTGATATGGCTGATTTTGAGGAAATGGTGCGTGTCGGTCAAGAGCACAAGATTGACTTTATGCTGGACATGGTACTCAATCATTGTTCGACAGAGCATGAATGGTTTCAGAAAGCCTTAGCTGGGGACAAGTATTATCAAGACTTTTTCTTCATCCAAGACCAACCAACAGATTGGCAGTCTAAGTTTGGTGGCTCTGCATGGGCGCCCTTTGGGAATACAGGGAAATACTACCTTCACCTCTTTGATGATACCCAGGCTGACCTTAACTGGCGCAATCCCAATGTCCGTAAGGAGCTTTTCAAGGTTGTTAATTTCTGGCGCGACAAGGGTGTCAAAGGTTTCCGATTTGATGTGATCAATTTGATTGGCAAGGATGAAGTCTTAGTGGATTGTCCTGAAAATGAAGGAAAGCTAGCTTACACAGACAAGCCCATCGTTCATGACTATTTGCGTATGATGAATCAAGCCACTTTTGGATCAGACGATAGTTTTATGACAGTTGGGGAAATGTCCTCAACCACCATGGGAAATTGTGTCCTTTATTCGTCGCCTGACCGTCAGGAATTATCCATGACCTTTAATTTTCATCATCTCAAGGTGGACTATAAGGATGGACAAAAGTGGACCTTGGCTCCCTTTGATTTTGAAGAGTTGAAGAGTCTTTACCATAGCTGGGGCAAGGAAATGAGTGATAAAGGTGGTTGGAGTGCTCTCTTCTGGAACAATCACGACCAACCACGCGCTTTAAACCGTTTTGTTGATATTCAAAACTTCCGCAAGGAAGGAGCTACCATGCTAGCGGCCAGTATTCACCTTTCACGTGGGACACCTTATATCTATATGGGCGAGGAAATCGGGATGATTGACCCAGACTATGATTCTATTGCTGATTATGTGGATGTCGAATCGCTCAATGCCTATCAGATGCTCTTAGAGGAAGGGAAGAGTCAGGAAAAAGCCTTCCAGATTATTCAAGCTAAGTCGCGTGATAATTCACGAATTCCTATGCAGTGGGATGCTTCTGAAAATGCAGGCTTCACAGTAGGGACTCCTTGGCTCAATGCAGGAAAATCCTACCCTCACATCAATGTAGAAAATGAAATCCAAGGTCCGATTTTCACCTTCTACCAAGACTTGATTCGACTGCGTAAGGAAATGCCTATCATCTCAGAAGGAAGTTACAAACCAGCCTTTGAAGATAGCAAGCAAGTCTATGCTTTTGAACGTCAGTATGAGGCTGAAAAGTTACTTGTGCTCAATAATTTTTATGCCACAGAAGTGGAAATCGATTTGCCAGTAGCCTACCAAAATGGACAAATTTTGATTTCAAACTATGAAGACGCAGAAGTGTCTGAGAAAATTCTACTCAAACCCTATCAAACACTGGCTATTTATGTAAATTAATACTCTTCGAAAATCTCTTCAAACCGTGTCAGTTTTATCTGCAAACTCAAAGCGGTGCTTTGAGCAACCTGTGGCTAGCTTCCTAGTTTGCTCTTTGATTTTCATTGAGTATAAACTTAGCAAGAAGACCTCTTTTTCAGAAAAGCAGGGTTCTTTTTGATGTCTATTCCATCCTTGAAAGTGTAGAACAAACTGTCAATCGAAAGTGATTATGTCCCAAAAAAATGGTGAGATTGAGGGCAATTATTTTGCTTTCATTTGACAAGAGGAACCCTTGAAGCAGTTTTGTCAGCTAAACCAAGGCTAATCTTAGCCTTGGCTTGTCAGCCTAACAGCATCAAGCATCTTATCAAATGAAATAGAGGGCTAGCTATCAGCTAGTTAAAACATCTAATTTTTAGGAGGGCTGGGTGACTAACTTCATTATAGAACTTTCATTTAGTTAGCAAAAAGGCTTGTTGTCTATAATTGTCTGCATTAGTCTAGATTTTATTTATAGAAAATGTTATAATAGACTGTATTTAAAAAATTTTAAGGAGAAATGACAGAATGTCTGTATCATTTGAAAACAAAGAAACAAACCGTGGTGTCTTGACTTTCACTATCTCTCAAGACCAAATCAAACCAGAATTGGACCGTGTCTTCAACTCAGTGAAGAAATCTCTTAATGTTCCAGGTTTCCGTAAAGGTCACCTTCCACGTCCTATCTTCGACAAAAAATTTGGTGAAGAGTCACTTTATCAAGACGTTATGAACGCTCTTTTGCCAAATGCTTATGAAGCAGCTGTAAAAGAAGCTGGTCTTGAAGTGGTTGCTCAACCAAAAATTGACGTAACTTCAATGGAAAAAGGTCAAGACTGGGTTATCACAGCTGAAGTCGTGACAAAACCTGAAGTTAAATTGGGTGACTACAAAAACCTTGAAGTATCAGTTGATCTAGAAAAAGAAGTAACTGACGCTGACGTTGAAGAGCGTATTGAACGCGAACGCAACAACTTGGCTGAATTGGTTATCAAAGAAGCTGCTGCTGAAAACGGCGATACTGTTGTTATTGACTTTGTTGGTTCTATCGATGGTGTTGAATTTGATGGCGGAAAAGGTGAAAACTTCTCACTTGGACTTGGTTCAGGTCAATTCATCCCTGGTTTTGAAGACCAATTGGTAGGTCACTCAGCTGGCGAAACTGTTGATGTAGTTGTAACATTCCCAGAAGACTACCAAGCAGAAGACCTTGCAGGTAAAGAAGCTAAATTCGTAACAACTATCCACGAAGTAAAAGCTAAAGAAGTTCCAGCTCTTGATGATGAGCTTGCAAAAGACATCGACGAAGAAGTTGAAACACTTGCTGAATTGAAAGAAAAATACCGCAAGGAATTGGCTGCTGCTAAAGAAGAAGCTTACAAAGATGCAGTTGAAGGTGCAGCAATCGATAAAGCTGTAGAAAACGCTGAAATCGTAGAACTTCCAGAAGAAATGATTCACGAAGAAGTTCACCGCTCAGTAAATGAATTCCTTGGAAACTTGCAACGTCAAGGTATCAACCCTGACATGTACTTCCAAATCACTGGAACTACTCAAGAAGACCTTCACAATCAATACCAAGCAGAAGCTGAGTCACGTACTAAGACTAACCTTGTTATCGAAGCAGTTGCCAAAGCTGAAGGATTTGACGCTTCAGAAGAAGAAATCCAAAAAGAAATCGAGCAATTGGCAACAGACTACAACATGGAAGTTGCTCAAGTACAAAGCTTGCTTTCAGCTGATATGTTGAAACATGATATCACAATCAAAAAAGCTGTTGAATTGATTACAAGCACAGCAACAGTTAAATAATCTTATACTCTTCGAAAATCAAATTCAAACCACGTCATCGTCGCCTTACCGTACTCAAGTACAGCTTACGGCTATCTTCCTAGTTTGCTCTTTGATTTTCATTGAGTATTCATAAACAAAAATCCCACCTGACTAGGTGGGTTTTCTTGTGCACTATTTTCCAAAAATCTCTTTGAGATCTGCATCTGTAATCCCAATCATGGCCGGGATGCTGTCCCAGTTTTCTTCGGTTAGGATGTAGGATTGTTCAGAGGTACTTGATGTGGCTGTTTCAGAGACAGCTGGTTGCTTTTCTTCAACATTCTCCAATAAATCACTGAAGCGTTCAATCAGATAGGTTTTTCGGGCAGTTCCGATATGTTGAGTAGCATAGTCGAAGGCCTGTAATTCGCCTAGTAAGATAAGCTTGCTTTTGGCGCGTGTAATGGCTGTATAGATGAGATTGCGCTCCAGCATACGCCTACTAGCACTAGTGATAGGTAGGATGACAACAGGGAACTCACTTCCCTGTGATTTATGGATGCTCATGGCATAGGCCAGGCGAATCTTGTACCATTCGTTACGTGGGTAAGAGACCTCGTTGCCATCAAAATCAATGACAATCTCATCTTGTTTCGACTCGGTGTATTTACCAGGAATCAGGTCTGTGATGGCTCCTAAATCTCCATTAAAGACATTGATTTCAGCATCGTTGACCAAATGAATGACCTTGTCTCCCTTGCGATAGTAGCACTGGGGAGTTTCAAAACTGAGTTGATCTTTTTGTGATGGGTTCAGGAGGCCTTGCATGAGCTGATTGATAGCATCAATCCCTGCCGTCCCTCGGTACATGGGGGCTAGAACCTGAATATCACGGGCAGGAATACCACTTCTGAGGGCAGCGCCTAAGATTTTTTCAATCGTAGCTGGAATATGACCGCTAGCAATTTCAAAGTAGGAACGGTCTGCTTTTTTCTGGGTGAAATCGGCTGGCAAGATACCCTGTCTAATCTGACTTGCTAAGGTTACTATGGTTGATTCTTCGCTTTGTCGATAAATTTTTTCCAAGCGAGTCTGAGGAATCAAAGGAATATGAAGCAGATCTGCTAGAACTTGTCCAGGACTGACAGAAGGCAACTGGTCGCTGTCACCCACGATGAGGATCTTACTGTTAGAAGAGATGTTTGAGAAGAGTTGATTGGCCAGCCAAGTATCCACCATAGAAAATTCATCCACGATGATAAAGTCAGCATCCAGATAATCTTCCAGATGACTGGTATCGTCGTCACCTGTCATTCCTAAATGACGGTGTATAGTAGCGCTAGGCAAGCCTGTCAATTCATTCATGCGACGAGCTGCTCGTCCAGTTGGAGCAGCAAGAAGAATAGGTAGGTTGCTTTTTTTTCTGAGGTCAAGTCCTTCTAAAAGGGCATAGACAGCGATGATCCCATTGATAACAGTTGTCTTACCAGTACCAGGTCCACCTGTCAGGATAAAGACCTTATTCTGGATAGCATCACAGATAGCCTGTTTTTGAATGTTATCATATTCAATCTCCAGATCTTCTTCGACAGTAGCGATATGTTTTTGAATGGTTTCTAAATCATGACTCTTCTGTTTTCCTTTTTCAAGGATACGAACCAAGTGACTGCGGATGCCTTCCTCAGCGAAAAAGAGACTGTTATCAAAGATTTTGGTATCAATCTGCTGGACCTTGTCTTCTTCAATCAGGTAGGAGAGTTCTTGGGCCACTTGGCTGGGATCCAGTTCCACGGGGCGGGAAGACTCAAGGAGAGTAAGAGTTTGTTCCAGCAAATCCCGTGCTTCAACATAGGTATCCCCTGTTTCCATACAGGCCTGAAAAAGACTATGAACCAGACCGGCACGGAAGCGTTCAGGAGCCTGACTTTCGATGCCTAATTCTTCCGCTAGTTGGTCAGCAATGGTAAATCCCAAACCCTTAATATCCTCAACCAGTTGATAGGGATAATTTTCAACCACATCAAGGGTTTCTTCCTTGTAAAAATCTTGAATCTGGAAGGCTAGTTTGTTGGGAATGCCGTAGTTGGCCAGTTTGGCCAAAACCATCTCCGTTCCGTAGTTGAGACGAAGAGTGGAGACGAAAGCCTCGCGATTTTTGGCAGATAGTCCTGCGATGCCTTCTAACTTTTCTGGGTGTTGCAGAATTTCGTCAATGGTATTGTCGCCGTAGGTATCCACAATTTTCTGAGCTGTCTTGAGACCAATCCCCTTGAAATGGCTACTTGAAAAGTACTTGACCAATCCCTTGCTAGTTGGTTTTGCACGTTCATATCGGCTGATTTGCAGTTGCTCCCCGTACTTGGAGTGTTGGACAATTTGTCCCCAAAAAGTATAGTCTTCTCCCTCAATCACATCAGCCATGGTGCCAGTAACAATGATTTCAAAATCATCAAAATCTTCTGCGTCCGTATCTTCGATTTCTAGGAGGAGGATGCGATAAAAATTGCTGGGATTTTCAAAAATAATCCGTTCAATGGTTCCTGAAAAATAAACTTCCATAAGATTCCTTTGCATGAATAGGTGAGAGTTAATACTCTTCGAAAATCTCTTCAAACCACGTCAGCTTCGCCTTGCCGTATATATGTTACTGACTTCGTCAGTTCTATCTACAACCTCAANNATTTTCATTGAGTATAACTTTGTTTCTATCTTAATCAAACTGGATAGTGAATAATCATATTCTCACGATAGAAGAAGAGGCTGAGATTGCTGACTCTCGGCCTCTTCGATTTCTTAAAATGTTCCGATACGGGTGATTGGCCAGAAGCGGAATTTAGCTTCCCCTGTGATATCTTTTGCTTTGAAGGTGCCTACGTGGCGGCTGTCGCTCGAAACCAAGCGGTCGTCTCCGAGGAGAAGGTATTCTCCTTCTGGAACTGTAAAGCTAAAGTTGGTGTTGTAGTTGACATCAACTGTGAAGGCTTGAGCTTTTTGAGCGATACTTCTAAAGAAAGTTCCTTTATTTCCTTCAAATCCCTTGCCTGAGTAGGTGCTTTGGAGTTTGTCATCCTTGAAGCGTTTGATATAGTCAGCTAGATAAGGTTCATCTGTCTCTTTGTCATTGATGTAAAGTTTATCATTTTCGTAACGGATGGTATCGCCAGGCATTCCGATGACGCGCTTGACGATGTCCTTATTGCCATCTTCCTCATGGGCCACCACGATATCAAAACGGTCAATAGGGAGGTGCTTAACGACAAAGAGAATTTCGCCATCCGCTAGGGTAGGATCCATGGAGTGTCCTTCTACGCGGACATTACTCCAAAAAAAGATACGACTTAAAGCTAGTAATGACAGAATCAGGAGGAATAATCCCCACTCTTTTAGGAAATTTTTAAATGAATTCATAACTTACCTTTCTAAGCGTTTTTTCGCTTTTTCAGTATTTTTAAAGTGCAATTTGGCGCAGAAGCTGAGTCCCTGCATACCATAGGCTTGTAAAATCTGGCTAGCCACCTTATCAGAAGCCGTTCCAGCTCCACTTGGAAGTTGATAGCCCAGTTCTCGTCCTAGATTTTCTAGATTTTCCAGAAAGAGATCACGCGCAATGATAGAAGAAACTGCGACAGCCAAGTATTTTCCCTCAGCCTTTTCTTCTAAGCTGATCGGATTGCTGAAATGATTGGCCTCTTGTGCCAAGTACTTGTCATAATTTTTAGCACTGGTAAAGGCATCAATCACAATTTTCTCAGGCTGAATGCCTTTTTGAAGAAGGAGATAGATAGCCTGGTTATGGAGGGCTACCTTAACCGAAACAGCGTTGTAGCGGTCTCCGATGACCTCGTTGTACTTGCTTGGTGAGAGAAGCAGTGCTTGATGCTGGATTTTTTCTTTGAGGATAGGGGCAATCTGACGAATCTTTTGATCGGTCAGAGTCTTAGAATCTCCCACACCGAGTTTTCGTAAGAAGTCGTGCTGGTCTGGTGTGACAAAGGAAGCCACAACTGCAAGCCCACCAAAGTAGGAACCATTTCCAACCTCATCTGTCCCAATCAAAGGAAGATTTTGTCCGCTGGTTTGCTCTACAGCTTGATAGCCAAAGAAACGAGCGTATTTCTCAGCCCCCTCACCCTGAAGCAAGACCTTTCCAGAAGTATAGATAGAAACCGTTGCTTGAGGTAGTCGCAAAAAGTAGCGGATATAGGGATTCTTGCTGGGAGCTAGACTGGTTTGGTAGTGTTCAAGAAAAGCCTGAATCTCCTTTTCGCTTGGTGTGAGTGTTATACTTGCCATAGTTTCTATTGTACCACAAAAGCAGGCAAATTTGTAAAAACTGACAAAGTTAGCGAATTTTGGTATAATATCGTGAGGTGAATTTTATGGCAAATCTAAATCGATTCAAATTTACATTCGGGAAAAAATCATTAACCTTGACAAGCGAGCATGATAACCTTTTTATGGAGGAAATTGCCAAGGTTGCGACAGAAAAATACCAAGCAATTAAAGAACAAATGCCTAGCGCAGATGATGAAACAATCGCTCTTTTGTTGGCAGTCAACTGTTTATCAACTCAGCTCAGCCGTGAGATTGAATTTGATGATAAGGAGCAAGAGCTAGAAGAACTCCGTCACAAGCTTGTGACTTGCAAGCAAGAACAGAGCAAGATTGAGGATTCCTTATGATTTCGCTCCTTCTTCTATTGGTCTTGGCTTGGGGATTTTATATCGGCTATCGGAGAGGCCTGCTCTTACAGATTTATTACCTGATTTCAGCCATGGCATCGGCTTTTATGGCTGGCCAGTTTTATAAGGGGCTTGGAGAGCAGTTCCATTTATTACTTCCTTATGCAAATCCGCAGGAAGGTCAGGGGACTTTCTTTTTCCCATCGGATCAACTCTTTCAGCTGGATAAGGTCTTTTATGCAGGCATCGGCTACTTGCTTGTATTTGGGATTGTCTATAGCATCGGTCGTTTGCTTGGTCTCCTCTTACACTTGATTCCTAGTAAAAAACTGGGTGGTAAGTTGTTCCAAGTTTCAGCAGGTATCTTGTCCATGTTGGTGACCTTATTTGTCTTGCAAATGGCTTTGACCATCTTGGCGACCATCCCCATGGCAGCTATACAAAATCCTCTTGAAAAGAGTATCGTCGCAAAACACATCATCCAGAGCATACCGGTAACAACTAGTTGGCTCAAACAAATCTGGGTGACAAATTTAATCGGATAAAAAGGGCAGGAGTTTTCCTAGCCCTTTGTTTACAGATTTGACTCGAATCTATCAGAATATAAAAAGCTACCACACCTAGACATTCAAAGACAAGGAAATAAAGATGAATAAGAAAATATTAGAAACATTAGAGTTCAATAAGGTCAAGGCCTTGTTTGAACCCCATTTGTTGACCGAGCAGGGCTTGGAGCAATTGAGACAGCTGGCTCCGACTGCCAAAGCAGATAAAATCAAACAGGTTTTTGCTGAGATGAAGGAAATGCAGGCTCTCTTTGTCGAGCAACCGCATTTTACCATTCTCGCAACTAAGGAAATTGCAGGAGTCTGCAAGCGATTGGAGATGGGAGCAGACCTCAATATCGAGGAGTTCCTACTCTTGAAGCGCGTGCTTCTTGCTAGTCGAGAACTGCAAAGTTTTTATGCCAATTTGGAAAATGTCAGCTTGGAAGAATTAGCCCTTTGGTTTGAGAAATTACACGATTTTCCGCAATTACAAGGAAATCTCCAAGCCTTTAATGATGCAGGTTTCATTGAAAATTTTGCCAGTGAAGAATTGGCGCGCATCCGTCGAAAAATCCATGACAGCGAGAGTCAGGTCCGCGATGTCTTGCAAGATTTGCTCAAACAAAAAGCGCAGATGTTGACAGAAGGAATCGTTGCTAGCAGAAATGGTCGTCAGGTTTTACCAGTCAAAAATACCTACCGCAATAAGATTGCAGGTGTCGTTCATGATATTTCTGCCAGCGGAAATACTGTCTACATCGAACCCCGTGAGGTGGTCAAACTGAGCGAAGAAATTGCCAGTCTGCGAGCAGATGAGCGCTATGAAATGCTTCGAATTCTTCAAGAAATTTCTGAGCGTGTCCGCCCTCATGCGGCTGAGATTGCTAATGATGCTTGGATTATCGGCCATCTGGACTTGATTCGTGCCAAGGTCCGCTTTATCCAAGAAAGGCAAGCAGTCGTTCCTCAGCTGTCAGAAAATCAGGAAATTCAATTGCTCCATGTCTGCCATCCTTTGGTCAAAAATGCTGTCGCAAATGATGTCCATTTTGGTCAAGATTTAACAGCCATTGTCATTACAGGTCCCAATACAGGTGGGAAGACCATCATGCTTAAAACTCTGGGCTTGACACAGGTGATGGCTCAGTCAGGTTTGCCGATTTTAGCTGATAAGGGAAGTCGTGTTGGTATTTTTGAAGAAATTTTTGCTGATATTGGCGATGAGCAGTCTATTGAGCAGAGCTTGTCTACCTTCTCTAGCCACATGACCAATATTGTGGATATTCTTGGCAAGGTCAACCAGCATTCGCTCTTGCTCTTGGATGAGTTGGGGGCTGGTACAGATCCCCAAGAGGGAGCTGCCCTTGCCATGGCCATTCTGGAAGACCTTCGCCTGCGTCAAGTCAAGACCATGGCGACCACCCACTATCCAGAACTCAAGGCCTATGGTATTGAGACAGCCTTTGTGCAAAATGCCAGCATGGAGTTTGATACTGCAACTCTTCGCCCGACCTATCGCTTTATGCAGGGTGTACCTGGCCGAAGCAATGCCTTTGAGATTGCCAAACGTCTAGGCCTATCTGAAGTTATCGTAGGGGATGCCAGTCAGCAGGTCAATCAGGACAATGATGTCAACCGGATTATTGAGCAACTGGAAGAGCAGACGTTAGAGAGTCGCAAACGCTTGGACAATATCCGTGAGGTGGAGCAAGAAAATCTCAAGATGAATCGTGCGCTCAAAAAACTCTACAATGAACTCAATCGTGAAAAGGAAACCGAGCTTAATAAGGCGCGTGAACAGGCTGCTGAGATTGTGGACATGGCCCTAAGTGAGAGTGACCAGATTCTCAAAAATCTCCACAGCAAATCTCAACTTAAACCCCATGAAATCATTGAAGCCAAGGCCAAGCTGAAAAAATTGGCTCCTGAAAAAGTAGATTTGTCTAAAAACAAGGTCCTTCAAAAGGCCAAGAAAAAACGAGTTCCAAAGGTGGGAGATGATATCGTGGTTCTCAGTTATGGACAGCGTGGTACCTTGACCAGTCAACTCAAGGATGGCCGCTGGGAAGCCCAAGTAGGCTTGATTAAGATGACCTTAGAAGAGAAAGAATTTGACCTTGTTCAAGCCCAGCAAGAAAAACAAGTTAAGAAGAAACAGGTCAATGTTGTGAAACGAACTTCTGGACGAGGACCTCAAGCAAGACTGGATCTTCGAGGCAAACGTTATGAAGAGGCCATGAATGAGCTAGATGCCTTTATCGACCAAGCCCTGCTTAATAATATGGCCCAAGTTGATATCATCCATGGTATCGGAACTGGTGTCATCCGTGAAGGTGTCACCAAATACCTACAAAGAAACAAGCATGTCAAGAGTTTCGGCTATGCCCCACAAAATGCTGGAGGCAGTGGTGCGACTATTGTGACTTTTAAAGGATAAGAAATATTTCGGAATTCATAAAGTAAAAACTGTTGGGTAAATTCCCAAACTAAGTTCCACCGCTAATCCAAGTGGAAGTTAGTCTGATAAAAATCCTAAAAACCAGTGGAAATCCGTGTCAGGGTAAGTTCCACTGGTTTTACTCATGCTTGATTTCATCGCTTTTGTAGCCAAAATGAATCGAAAAAAAGAGCGCACAAAATCCCCTCATCTGAAAGCGTTTCAGATTAAGTTCCGCTATGGTGGAAGTTAGTGTGAGACGTTTGAATGCGGTTAAAGATTAGTTTTTAGAACTTATGTTGGAGTAATTTAGACGACTGGCAGACGTCTTCTGCAGGTATTTTAGAAATGCCGAGAAGCTTAGGAATCTCTTCTCCATAGGTAAATGCAAAGAGTTCATAGGCTGACTTTCCATTCAAAGCAGCACGTTTGACGCTGTTGACATGCGAACAGACGAGATTGATGTCCTCTTGAGTTAAATTGTCAAAAGAAGTTCCCTTAGGTAGAATGTCGCGAATCAGCGTGTGATTTTTCTCAATTCTGCCTTTCTGGTCAGAGCGATTAGGGTCACAAAAGAATAGCTTACTCTCTCCTCGCACATCCATTTCGATATCATCAACCCTGGCAAACTCTCCACCATTATCTGTCAGGATGACAGGAAAGAGTTGGAAGAAATCTTTGGCAGCTTGGTGAAGAGTGTTCTTGATGTCATAGAGGTGTTTGGTAACCTCAAGGGTAGTTTTATTATCCAGAAGTCTAGCGAAGATAAAGTTACAGAAAGAGAGATTGAAGGTGAGTAGGACTTTACCTCCCATCCTCCCCATAACTGTATCCATTTCCAGCCAAGAGTCTAGTTGATTCAGTGCTAAATAGTTTTGGAAATCCTCATAGGAACGGCCTTTTTTAGCTTCTTTAGGGATGGAAGGTAGCTTACTTTTCCGTCTTTCTTTGAATTTAACGGCTCTGGCTAGGTCAATAGGAGCGATAGATAGGTATCCTTTTCGGATGTGTCGATAGACGGTTGAGGAGCTGACATCAAGATTGTGAGTTTTGAGGATATGATAGATGTGTTGTCCTTTTTTAACACCCTCAGAAATGACTTTGTCCATGTCCCAGAAGGTCTTGGAATTGAGGGGAGTTCCTTCACGAGATTCAACCAGAGTTTGTTCGTACTGCTTTTGAGCTTGCTTAGCGAGGTAGAAGATCTTTTTATAGCCACAATTCTGTCTTCTTTGAGGACATCCATTACAGACAAAGGGAGTTTTGTCAAGTAGAGGGCAAGGAAGGTTATGGCATGTAGACTCTCGGACTCGTCTGTTTCGTTTGACTTCTTTGGAGACAGTGGTCGGGTCTTTTAGAATGGACTGTCCGATAGCTTTGAAGGTTTCACCGCGCTCTAAGCCTAATTGGATATCATTACGGTCTGAAAGGGTAAGGTGTTTATGTTTTGTCATAGTGAGCCTCATTTCTAACTCAAACGTCTCACACTTAATTCCACCATAAAAATCCGTTTTAGACTAATTTCCACTTTGGTCAAGCAAGTGGAAGTTACTTTGAGAAGTTACCGTAAAAACTGTTGAACTAATTTTTACTAATAAACACATTGACAAAAGCCAACATTTTTTGTAAAATAAGAATCAATTAAATACCAACACCGAATGAAGTTTAATAGAAGTGGGGAATCGTTTGATTTTCCATGACTGTAAATGGACGGAACTCTGGAGAGACCGTAAAGGCACCGAAGGGGCAAGGCAGGCAACTGCTCAAACTCTCAGGTAAAAGGACAGAGCTAGGATAGACCGCTTTTTAGCATTTATCTAAGCATTCCAGAGTACATGTATCTTGCATGTGCTCTTTCTTTTGGGGTTGAAACGATAGGAGAAGGAAATGTTAGAATTGCTTAAATCAATCGATGCTTTTGCTTGGGGACCGCCCCTCTTGATTTTATTGGTCGGAACAGGGCTTTACCTAACTATTCGGCTAGGACTCTTGCAAGTTTTGCGTCTGCCCAAGGCCTTTCATCTTATTTTTATCCATGATAAGGGACATGGGGATGTATCCAGTTTTGCAGCTCTGTGTACAGCCTTGGCATCAACTGTTGGAACAGGAAATATCATAGGAGTTGCGACGGCTATCAAGGTTGGTGGACCAGGAGCTCTATTTTGGATGTGGATGGCGGCTTTCTTTGGAATGGCTACCAAGTATGCGGAAGGACTCTTGGCCATCAAATACCGCACCAAGGACGACCATGGTGCAGTAGCGGGAGGTCCCATGCACTATATCCTTCTAGGGATGGGAGAAAAGTGGCGACCACTTGCTGTTTTGTTTGCAGTAGCAGGAGTATTGGTTGCTCTCTTGGGAATCGGAACCTTCACCCAAGTCAACTCGATTACAGAATCTATCCAAAATACAACGATGATTTCACCAGCCATCACAGCTCTCGTTTTGTCTGTTTTTGTAGCGATTGCAGTCTTTGGCGGACTCAAGTCCATTTCAAAGGTTTCAACTACTGTTGTTCCTTTTATGGCTATCATTTATATCTTAGGAACTCTTACAGTTATTTTCTTTAATATCGGGAAAATTCCTTCTACAATCGCTTTAATCTTGACATCGGCTTTTAGTCCCCTTGCTGCGGTAGGTGGATTTGCTGGTGCTAGCGTTCGGATGGCTATTCAAAATGGTGTGGCGCGTGGTGTGTTCTCAAATGAATCTGGTCTAGGTTCTGCTCCCATTGCAGCGGCTGCGGCTAAGACAAATGAACCAGTAGAGCAAGGTTTGATTTCTATGACAGGAACCTTTATTGATACTCTCATTATCTGTACTCTGACTGGTTTGACCATCTTGGTGACTGGTGTTTGGAGTGGTGACTTAAATGGGGTTGCCTTGACTCAGTCAGCCTTCTCAACAGTCTTTTCACACTTTGGGCCTGCCCTCTTGACCATCTTCCTTGTACTTTTTGCCTTCACAACGATTCTAGGTTGGAACTATTACGGAGAACGCTGTTTCGAGTTCCTCTTTGGTGTTCGTTTTATCTGGCTCTACCGTGTGGTCTTTGTGCTCATGGTCTTGTTGGGAGGATTTATCGAGTTGGATATGGTCTGGATTATCGCAGATATCGTCAACGCCTTGATGGTTCTGCCAAACTTGATTGCCCTCTTAGTCTTGTCGCCAGTCGTTATTGCTGAAACTAAAAAGTATTTTGACAAATAATGAAATCACACATGGCGTGTGATTTTTTTGCCTATAAATGATTTTTATCAAGCTGATATATAATATATATTATGCAAATGATTGGAAGTGTGATAAACTAATACTCAATGAAAATCAAAGAGCAAACTAGGAAGCTAGCCGCAAGCTGTACTTGAGTACGGTAAGGCGACGCTGACGCGGTTTGAATTTGATTTTCGAAGAGTATAATATACAACGAAAATCTTATGAGAGAATAAACCTTTGTCTTAAATAAACTTAGGAATCAGGATTTTATAAGATTTTCCAATAATATTAGTGTCAATAACAAGAAAAGAGGTATCTTATGACAACATTTACAATCCATACAGTAGAATCAGCACCGGCAGAAGTGAAAGAAGTTCTTGAAACAGTAGAAAAAGACAACAATGGCTATATTCCCAACCTAATCGGTCTCTTGGCCAATGCACCGACTGCTTTAGAAGCCTACCGAACTGTCGCATCTATCAACCGTCGCAACAGCCTGACACCCGTTGAGCGTGAAGTGGTGCAAATCACGGCAGCCGTGACCAATGGTTGTGCCTTCTGTGTCGCAGGTCACACAGCCTTTTCCATCAAACAAATCCAGATGAATGATGACTTGATTCAAGCTCTTCGCAATCGTACTCCAATTGAAACAGATCCTAAATTGGATACCCTAGCTAAGTTTACTTTGGCAGTTATCAATACCAAGGGTCGTGTAGGAGATGAAGCCTTGTCTGAGTTTTTAGAAGCTGGCTACACCCAACAAAATGCCTTGGATGTGGTTCTTGGTGTCAGCCTAGCAAGCCTCTGTAACTATGCCAACAACCTAGCCAATACCCCAATTAACCCAGAATTGCAATCTTATGCTTAATTCATATCTGAGTAAAAAATGAAGTCTGAAATCAACGGACTTCGTTTTTTATCCCCTCATTTAAGCGCTTTTATGCTATACTGAAACTAACATGATTATTGGAGGTTAGGATGAAAAAACTCCCCTTGGTATTTTCTGGTTGTTTGCTAGGTTTAGCAGGATCTGGAAATCTTATTTTAGATACGTTGCCGGTTCTGTCACATCTTTTTAGTCTGACAGGTTTGATTTTGTGGATTTACTTTCTGCTTCTGCATCTTTTTAATTGGAAAGAAACCAAGCAAGAGTTGACCAAGCCCCCTCTTTTATCAGGAATGGCCACCTTTCCCATGGCTGGGATGATTTTATCGACCTATGTCTTTCGCGTCTTCCCTCATCTTCCTTTGGTAGCGCAAGGGCTCTGGTGGTGTTCATTTCTCTTGGATTTGGCCTTGATTGCTGGTTTCACTATCAAGTTTGCTTGTCCGGGTCGGAGGGTTCATGCTACTCCTAGCTGGACGGTGCTTTATGTAGGGATAGCGGTAGCAGCCTTGACTTATCCTCTGGTGGGTATCATTGAAATTGCCTATGTGACCTTGAGTTTTGGTTTTCTTCTTACCTTCTATCTCTATCCCCTTATTTATAGTGATTTAAAGAAGCAACCACTCCCACTAGCCTTGCTTGGGCAAGAAGGTATCTACTGTGCTCCCTTTTCTTTGCTTTTGGCTTCTCTGGTTCGAGTTGGAGGAGCTAGCCTACCGACTTGGGTCTTGATTTTCATGCTTTTGGCTTCCCAATCCTTCTTTTTCTTTGTTTTGACTCGCCTACCCAATATTTTAAAACAAGGTTTTCAACCAGCCTTCTCAGCCCTCACCTTCCCGACTATTATCACAGCTACTTCGCTTAAGATGGCTCAGGGAATCTTGAAACTTCCATTTTTGGATTATTTGGTACTGGCTGAAACTGTTATTTGCCTAATCATTTTGCTCTTTGTATTAGGCGCTTATCTGATTTGGTTACGAAAAAAGGTCTAGCTAGAAATAGCTAAACCTTATTTTTTATGGTCTGATAACTTCAGCTCCACCCATGTATGGACGAAGAGCTTCTGGAATGGTCACAGAACCATCTGCATTTTGGTAGTTTTCAAGAATAGCAGCCACTGTACGTCCAACTGCAAGTCCAGAACCGTTTAAGGTATGGAGCAATTTCACCTTGCCATCTGCTTCATCACGGTAACGGATTTGGGCACGACGGGCTTGGAAATCTTCTGTGTTTGAACAGCTTGAGATTTCACGGTAAGTATTTTGGGCTGGAATCCACACTTCCAAGTCGTAAGTCTTCGCAGCTGAGAAGCCCATATCTCCAGTAGAGAGAGCAACGACACGGTATGGAAGGTTGAGTTTTTGAAGAATGTTTTCAGCGTTGGCCGTCATTTTTTCCAATTCTTCGTAAGATTCTTCTGGTTTGGCAAATTTGACCATTTCAACCTTGTGGAATTGATGCAAACGAATCAAGCCACGAGTATCACGGCCAGCTGAACCAGCCTCAGAACGGAATGATGGACTCATAGCAGTGAAGTAGATTGGAAGATCTTTGCCGTCCAAGATTTCATCACGGTAGTAGTTTGTCAGAGGAACTTCAGCTGTAGGAATAAGGACATAATTGCTGTCGCTGAGTTCAAAAGTATCTTCCTTGAATTTTGGATATTGACCAGTACCAAACATAGAGTCATGGTTAACCATATAAGGTGTGATGACTTCAGTATAGCCTTCTTTTCCATGTTCATCCAACATAAAGTTGTAGATAGCACGTTCCAAACGAGCACCGAGGCCTTTATAGAAGAGGAAGCGAGCGCCTGTTACCTTACCACCGCGTTCCCAATCAAGGATACCAAGCTCTTCACCAAGATCCCAGTGAGCTTTTGGCTCAAAGTCAAACTCGCGTGGAGTCCCCCAACGGCGAACTTCCACATTGTCGTCTTCGTCCGCCCCAACAGGAACGCTGTCAGCTGGGATATTTGGAAGAGTAGTGGTAAATTCTGTCAATTTAGCATCGATTGCTGCCAATTCAGCATCCAAGGCTTTGACCTCAGCAGATAGAGTTTGCATGGCAGCAATCTTGTCATCTGCATTTTCCTTGTTACGTTTGGCTTGGGCAATCTCAGCAGAAACTGTGTTACGTTCTGCCTTGAGAGTTTCAACCTTGACCAAGATGTCACGACGCTTAGCATCGATTTCTTTCATCTCATTCAAGACAGCAGCATCTACACCACGTGTAGCCAATTTTTCTGCGACAGCATCAAAGTCTGTACGAATACGTTTGATATCTAACATAAGAACTCCTTTATGAAAAAAGCACACCTGACAAAGCGTTGGAGTGGCAGGGCCACGGTTCCATCCAACTTCACAGGTGTGCACTTGATTGTGTATGTAATTGTTATTAACGGTAGAATTTCACCTATCCCTCCTATCTGCTCGCAGCATCCGCAGACTTTCTGAAAGAAGAAGATAACCTACTTATCCGTTGCTATGATTATACTAAAGTTTCTACTTTTTTGCAAATAGATTTTTAAATTTTTGACCAATTGTCTGAATCAGGGTCGGAAGTTTGATGACCTTGTCATTACCCAGTTTTTCACGAGCAATTTTGAGAATGGCACCTGAGTCTTTTGAAGCAAAGAGGAATTTTCCTTTGTCTGTAAAGACTTCGAAGTGGCGACTGATTTTCCGCCCAGTGACATTGGCTCCAATTTGGTTGATATGGCTCCAAGGAATCTGGATAAATTGTTCAACATTGACATCGGGGTAAAATTCCAAAGCCTGATCTCCGACAAGGAATTTCCCAACTTTCCCAGCGATAGAGAGGTAGGAAGTGCCTGTCGTACTGAGGAGTACTGTTTTGTTAAGTGATTGAGCCATGCTTAGTCTTCCTTACTTTCTCCAAAAAAGGCATTGTAGAGGGCTTTAATTGCTGCTTTCTCTTGGTCTTTATTGACAACAAACATAATAGAAACTTCACTAGAACCTTGAGACATCATCTGGATGTTGATTTTGTTTTCAGATAGAGCGCGTGTCGCAGTAGCAGTCACTCCGATATGGCTCTTCATTTTTTCACCAACAATCATAATGATAGAAAGGCCGTGTTCGATTTCTGCATGATCTACTTTAGCCTTTTGAACCAACTGACGCAGGATTTCTTCTTCCTTGATGGGAGTTAGTTCGCGAGAACGGAGAATGATAGAAAGATTGTCGATACCTGTTGGCATATGTTCCCAACCGATGTTAAGTTCTTCCAGGATTTGCAGAACCTTGCGGCCAAATCCAACCTCACGGTTCATGAGGTATTTCGACATGTTAATGCTGACAAAGCCTGAGTCACCAGCAATTCCCACAACTGGAAATTCATCACTACTGTGTTTTAGAACGATACGAGTACCCGGATGGTCAGGGTTGTTGGTATTCTTGATAACCAGAGGAATTTTTCCACGGTAGGCAGGAAGAAGAGCCTCGTCATGAAGGACTGAGAAGCCTGCATAGGCCAACTCGCGCATTTCACGGTAGGTTAACTTAGGAATCGAGTGTGGTTGGTGAATGATTCCAGGGTGGGCTGCAAAGATACCATCAACGTCCGTAAAGTTTTCATAGAGGTCGGCTTTTACACCGGCAGCAATGATAGAACCTGTAATGTCTGATCCTCCACGTGAGAAGGTACAGATTTGATTTTCCTTAGTGACACCAAAGAAACCAGGAATGACAAGGACTTCATTGGTGTTTGTCAATTCTTCAATCTTGTCATAACTTGATGGAATGATGCGAGCGTGACCAGGTTCACTTGTGACCACAATCCCAGCTTCTCTAGGGTGCATATAGCGTGCATCGATACCATTTTGGTTAAAGTAGGCAGCAATCAATTTGGCATTGTTATTTTCACCGGCTGCTAGGAAAGTATCGTAGAGAAATTCATTTTCTTCAATAGGAAGAGTGGCCAAGGCGTGAATGCTTTTAGAAATTTTTTCTAGCACAGCTGGTTTTAGTCCCAATTCACTAACCATAGCAGCATAGCGGTCGATAATCCAGCTTTGGCTCTTGCTAATATCGTTACCCGCAACATAGTCGCGGTAGTATTTAATCAGGGCATCCGTAACCTTAGTATCTTCAGCATTGCGTTTACCAGGCGCAGAAACGACTACAAAACGACGCTCTGAATCGCTTTTGACGATGTTTAAAACTTTTTCTAATTGACTAGCAGAGGCAAGAGAACTACCTCCAAATTTAACAACTTTCATAAGAACTCCTAAAGTAAGTATTTTATACGATTATAGCAGAAAGAAAGGCTTTTTTCAATGAAGAAAATAAGATGCTTTATAGGATAAAGCGAGCCTTTCCAATCGGCTGAGACACTTTCAGTCAATTTTTTCTTGCTTTCTGTTCCCAAAAAAGATATACTTTGAAAATAAAATAATTCAATACTCAATGAAAATCAAAGAGCAAACTAGGAAGCTAGCCGTAGTCAGCTCAAAGCACTGCTTTGAGGTTGCAGATGGAAGTTGACGTAGTTTGAAGAGATTTTCGAAGAGTATAAACTGCTTATAAAATAAAAAGGAGTCCAGATGGAACATATTATTTATCAGCTTGAAGAGGATTTGGCAATTATTACTTTAAACCGTCCTGATGTCGCTAATGGTTTCCATATTCCCATGTGTGAGGAGATCTTAGAAGCCTTGACTCTGGCAGAAGAAAATCCAGCTGTGCATTTTATCTTAATCAATGCCAATGGAAAGGTCTTCTCAGTTGGGGGAGATTTGGTAGAGATGAAGCGGGCAGTGGATGAGGATGATATTCCATCATTGACAAAAATCGCAGAGTTGGTCAATACGATTTCTTATAAAATCAAGCAAATAGCCAAACCTGTTTTAATGGAAGTTGACGGTGCTGTTGCAGGTGCCGCAGCGAATATGGCTGTTGCGGCAGATTTCTGTTTGGCGACGGATAAGGCTAAGTTTATCCAAGCCTTTGTTGGTGTTGGTTTGGCTCCAGATGCAGGGGGAATTCATCTCTTGAGCCGCAGTATCGGTGTGACGCGTGCTGCTCAATTAGCTATGACAGGAGAGGCTTTAACGGCAGAAAAAGCCCTAGAATGGGGGTTGGTTTACCGCGTTTCTGAAGCTGAAAAACTTGAAAAGACGAGAGAACAGCTTCTTAAAAAATTAAGACGTGCTTCAAGTAATTCCTATGCTGCCATTAAGAAGTTGGTTTGGGAGAGCCAGTTTAAAGACTGGCAGGGTTACGCTACTTTAGAACTGAACCTACAGAAATCCTTAGCTCAAACAGAGGATTTCAAAGAAGGAGTGCGAGCTCATTCGGAGAGAAGAAGACCTAAATTTACAGGAAAATAAAAAATACTTGCATCATTCTTTGAATTTTGATATAATTCTTTCTGTCAAATGTTTTGATTGTAAAAGTTTTTTGAAGAAGGAGGGATATGAAAAATGGACTACCAACGAATCAATGAATATTTAACATCTATATTTAACAATGTCCTTGTAATTGAGGAAGTGAACTTGAGAGGTAGTCGTTTTAAGGATATCTCCATCAAAGAAATGCATACGATTGATGTCATCGGTAAGGCTCCAGATGTGACTCCAAGTCAAGTGTCAAAAGAGTTGATGGTAACTCTTGGAACTGTTACGACAAGTTTGAACAATTTAGAGCGTAAGGGATACATTGAGCGAGTTCGGTCAGAACAGGATCGTCGTGTGGTGCATCTGCATTTGACAAAGAAGGGGCGCTTGATCCATAGACTGCATAAACGCTTCCACAAGGCCATGGTAGAAAAAATTATTGATGGCATGAGCGAGGAAGAAATTGATGTCATGAGCAAAGGTTTGACTAATCTTTACCAATTTTTGGAGGATTTGAAATAATGGCTTTTGCAAAAATAAGCCAGGTTGCTCATTATGTGCCAGAGCAAGTGGTTACAAATCACGACTTGGCTCAGATTATGGATACCAATGATGAGTGGATTTCAAGTCGAACGGGAATACGACAAAGGCATATTTCAAGAACAGAATCTACCAGTGATTTGGCTACGGAAGTTGCTAAGAAACTGATGGCAAAAGCTGGAATAATAGGAGAGGAACTGGATTTTATCATCCTAGCTACCATTACTCCAGATTCGATGATGCCCTCTACAGCTGCTCGTGTTCAAGCTAATATTGGTGCTAATAAAGCCTTTGCTTTTGACTTAACCGCGGCTTGCAGTGGATTTGTATTTGCTCTTTCAACTGCTGAAAAGTTTATCGCTTCTGGTCGCTTTCAAAAAGGCTTGGTGATTGGTAGTGAAACCCTCTCTAAGGCAGTCGATTGGTCGGATCGATCAACAGCTGTGTTGTTTGGAGATGGTGCTGGTGGTGTCTTGTTAGAAGCTAGCGAGCAAGAGAATTTCTTAGCTGAGAGTCTCAATAGCGATGGAAGTCGCAGTGAGTGTTTAACTTATGGGCATTCAGGTTTGCATTCTCCATTTTCAGATCAAGAAAGTGCAGATTCATTTTTGAAGATGGATGGACGCGCAGTCTTTGATTTTGCCATTCGAGATGTAGCCAAGTCTATCAAGCAGACTATTGAAGAATCTCCTATAGAGGCGACAGACTTGGATTATCTGCTATTGCATCAGGCTAATATCCGTATTTTGGATAAGATGGCTAGAAAAATTGGTGTTGACCGAGACAAACTTCCAGCCAATATGATGGAATATGGCAATACCAGTGCAGCCAGTATCCCGATTTTACTTTCAGAGTGTGTAGAACAAGGTCTCATCCCTTTAGATGGTAGCCAGACTGTTCTTCTATCAGGCTTCGGTGGAGGCTTGACCTGGGGCACGCTCATTCTTACAATTTAGGTAATCATGTGGTGAACACATTGTTATAAAAAACTATTTATTTTAAAGGAGTCCTATCATGGCAGTATTTGAAAAAGTACAAGAAATTATCGTTGAAGAACTTGGAAAAGATGCATCAGAAGTAACACTTGAATCAACTTTTGATGATTTGGACGCTGATTCATTGGACTTGTTCCAAGTAATCTCAGAAATCGAAGATGCTTTTGATATCCAAATCGAAGCAGAAGATGACTTGAAAACAGTTGGTGACTTGGTTGCCTACGTTGAAGAGCAAACAAAATAATACTCAATGAAAATCAAAGAGCAAACTAGGAAGCTAGCCGCAGGCTGTACTTGAGTACG